>NZ_JAWDXO010000033.1 GCF_032477075.1 Fusobacterium sp.
CTCCTGTTCCAGTAGCAGCAGTTATTGTTCCTGCATTTATACCTGAACTTGCTCCAAGTCCTCCTATATACATTCCAAGATTAGCTCCTGCTGTTATTACTCCTCCTGATGCATTTTCTGCAACAGCAGTTTTTCCTGCCTGAGCTTCAGCAACCATACCTACCATTGAGCCTGCTGTTCCATTTAATCTGATAGTTCCAGAGTTAATACCTTTTCCTTCCTCTGTATATATTCCTATTCCACCTGCTGCATCATTCATTGTAATAGTTCCTGTTGAAGTCAGTTGAGAACCTCCTCCTACATATGAACCAATATTTTCAGATTTTCCTGCTGTTGATGTAATATTAGAATTATTTACTAAAGTTATTCCATCTGCTGCATATATTCCTATACTTTTAGTTCCTGCAAGCTCAATTTCTGCTCCATTTGTTACTGTTCCTTGAGCTGCTCCTTTGCTGTAATATACTCCTATATTATTAGTTGTTGAGGAATTATTTACAGTTATTTTTCCTCCAGTTGCATAAGCTCCATCTGTAAGATACATTCCTGTTCCTTTATTAGCTGTACCAGCAGCAGTACCTATATTTAAAGTAAGTCCTGTATCTATACTTACAGCTCCTCCACTTCCATATACTCCTATTGCTCCTGCTGTAGCTGCCACAGTTCCTTTTATTCTTGATTCTCCATCAATAAATATTCCTGTTGTTTTATCTCCTTCTGTTGTTACATTTACATCTAAATAATTATTTCCTTTAGAGTAAATTCCTACTGCTCCATTTTTAACAGTAAGATTTCCTTTTCCACTAAATGTACTTCCTGTACCTGCATTTTCAAGATAAATTCCTACTATTTTATTTCCTTCTGTTCCTGCTGCTGTTGGAATAGTTCCACCATCTACACTTATAGTTTTACCTGTATCTATTTCTACAGTACTATCTTTGCCATATACATAGATATTTTTATTTTCATTATTATTTGTAAAAGTTAAATTATCTTTAAAAGCTACTGTTGCTCCTTCTGCAAAAACTCCTACACTTGATTTTCCACCAAATACTATACTATTTCCAGTACCAGCTAATTCAGCAACTGCCTTATCTTTTACATAAATTCCAGTAGAACTATCTACTTTTAAATTAATTTTCCCTTTATTTATTGCCTTACTATTCATTCCTTCTGCATACATTCCTATCTGTGAAGCATCATTTATATTAATTATTCCTGTAGAAATATCATTAACTATATTAGAAGTTTTGGTATACATACCTACTGCACCTGTTTTTCCAGATGCAAGATCAATAGTTCCTTTATTTGTTCCAGTATTAGCTCCAGTATTAGCTCCAGTTTCTTTTACAAATATTCCCACCCCAGAAATTCCAATACTTAATGCTCCTGATGATTCAACATTCATATCTTCTACATATACAGCAGTTCCTTTGTCTAAAGCTGAAGCATTTACAGCTACATTAATATTTTTAGTTTCTGTACCAGTTCCTCTATAGAAAATACCTGTTTTTCCTTTAACATCTGGTGTTCCTGTTCCATTGAGGGTTAGTGTTGTGGCAGTAACTTCAGATTTTCCATTTAACATGACTCCTACTCCATCTGAACCAAGAGTTAAAGTTCCTAGAGATGTTATGTTGCTTCCTTCTGTTGCATAGATAGCCACTCCACTAGTTCCTGTTGTAATATTCCCTGTATTTGAAATTGTAGCTTTTTTTCCATATATACCTACAGCGGCATTTGAATTATTTGAATCTCCTATTATTATATTTCCAGCATTGCTTACTGTTGTATCAGTTACTGCTCCAGAACTGTTATTATTATCAGCATAAATACCTATAGTTCCAACTCCATCAAGAGTTATATTTCCAGTATTTATTATATTTACTTTTCCTTGATCTACTGCCGATGAACCAAATTCATTAACTATTGGTATACTATTAGAATCTTCTCTATATGCCATTCCCAAAATACCTATAGATTGATTTCCACCTACTTCTATATTTCCAGCATTAGAAACATCACTTCCATTTACTGCATAAATACCTACTGCCTGTGCATTTGCAGCATTGCTTTCTTTTTCAACCTTTATTGAACTTGTTCCATCTATTGTTACAACTCCATAGTTTATAAAGGCACCAATAGCACCTGTTCCAGCACCATCTCTATCTGCAATAATAGTTGAATTAACTAGATTTATTCCTGTTTCAGTATTAGAAACAGCTAGCTTACTTGAGTTCATTTCTAATCCAACTACTTGATTATTAAATTTTGAAGCTTGTGTATTATTAAGAACTGCTGAAATAGTACTTCCTGTTGCAGTTCCCGCAAGTCTTTGACCTAAAAATCTATTATAGTAGAAGTTTCCATCTTTCTGAGCCTGAGTATCACTTCCTGCACCTGTTCCTGTTTTATCCAAATCTCCAATAACTATTTCTCCTCCATCAACTGCTGCAGTTTTATAGTTAGTAGCTGTACTGTCTTCTAGAAGTTTGTCAAGGTCTATTTCTCCCCCTATAGCTGTTCCTAATGCACTTGTTATAGTACCTTCTAAATTATTTGTACTTAGTCCTGTTACATTTTGTAAATTAAATACAACAACTTCATCAGAAACTACATTTATTTTTGAATTTGAATCTAATTTTATTGGAGAAGTTACTCCTAGATCAAGATCAAATGCTGTAGATTTTCCACCAAGTATTATTGTAGAACCACTTAAATCTATTTTTCCTGTTCCATCTGAATAAACAGCATATCCTGAACCATCAAATTCTACTGTTCCTCCTGATAAATCTATATTAGAGTTAGTTCCTATAGATGCTGCTGCTGTTGATGTTGCTCTGTTAATTGTAATAACAGTATTAGCTCCTGAAGCAAAAGCAGCTCCTGTATCTTTTTTGTCTCCAGAAGCAGGATTTCCATCTATTCTTGAAGTTACATTTAATTCACTTGCTGTAATTTTTGCTCCACTTTCTCCATACACAACGATTGAGTCTTCTGTATTTGTAGCTATTATTTTATTTGCAGTTATTGTATTAGATTTATTTGCATAGACTGCCATATTTTTTTTACCACTAAGTTGTATTTCTCCATTTATAGTAGTAAAAGCAGTTGTGTTTCCATAAACCCCTATATTATCTGTTCCTCCTAATATTATGTTTCCGCTATGAGTAACTATTCCTGTTGATTGGTTTGTTATTCCAATATTATTACTTCCACCTGTTATATTAATTGTTCCTATAGAAGATAAGCTTCCTATCCTGTTTATAAGACCAAAATTTTTCTGTCCACCTGATATATTTAAAGTTAATCCTTTTAAAGTAAGATTATTATTACTAATTACTCCAATATTATTATTTCCACTTGTTATATTATATAAATTCGTATTTATTGTTTGTGAAGAATAATCTCCAATATACCCTACATTTTTACTTCCATTTGATATATCAACTTTAATTACTGAATTTTCATTCAATTTATTGTTGCTTCCATTAGCCTGGTAAACTCCTATATTTTCTTCTCCATTAGATGATATTGTTATAGGTCTTTGCAAATCTAGATAACCATTGTTCATTCCTTGTTTTCCAAAAAAACCTATATTTTTATCTCCAGATTTTATTTCAATGGTTCCACTGTTCTCAAAATTATGTACATGGTTGGAAGAATTTTTTTCAGCCAGCATTACAAAGTTATTATTCCCATTTATCTCTATTCTTCCACTTCCATAATTTGTAGTAATATACAACCTATTTGCAGAATCCCCAGCATTTGGATAAGCAAATACAGCATTTTTGTTTCCAGTTATAACAGTTGTTCCTGCATGCAAAATCATTGGATTTCTTCCATTATTTGAGTGACCTTGTAGTCCTACTCCAACCATTGTATTTCCATTTATAGTCAATTTCCCATTTAAAGTTAACATTTGATATCCTGTATTTTCAAAATTTGAATGCGCTCCCTTATATTTGTCCACTAAACTTGTGGCCTTGCTTTTCTCTGCAGCTGAAGCTTCTGTTATTCCATTAATAAGAGCACTTGCTTTATCTCCATGAGGGTCAAAATGAATAAACTGTCTTAAGGCATTTCCACTTTCTGGCCGATTTCCTGCATTAATTGTTATTGTAGTATTACTTCCAAAGCTTGAATATCTGCTTCCTACAATTCTATACATTCCTGCTTTTCCGCTCCCAATATTTGTAGTTTCATATGTTGCATTATTTATGCTTACATTATAACCTGCACTGCTTGCTGTATATCCAGTTACTGATGCTGTAAAAGCTTCTGTTGATCCTGAACCTCCTGTTGTAAATATAAAATTTCCACTTGTAGTTATCATTTGAGATATAAGTCCATTATCACCACCAGTATTCCAAGCCCATGAACCATCACTATTTGCACTAGATGGAGAACTTAAATTTGGAATACTTATACTTGGCACAATAACATTTGCTACCTCTGGTGCTTCTGGTGTTGTTGGTGCTGTCACTCCTGTTGGAACAAATCCAGTTGGTGTTGCTGGAGCATTTACATTTATAGTTTTATCATCTGGTGTTACTGGTGCTGTCAGTGTTGGCTCTGTTACTGTTATTTTATCTACTGCTGATGGTGTTGTTACTGATACTGCTACCCCTGATGGTGTTCCTAGAGGATTCACTACTGGTGCTGTTATTCCACTTATTCCATTTACTGTTAGGGTAATTGTTCCTGGTAATGTACCTAGATTTACCTCTGGAGCTGATACATTTACTGATACATTTGGATTTATTTCTGGCAGCTCTGGCTCTACTGGCTTTATATTTGCTCCTACTTCTATTGTTTCTCTAAATACTTCTGTATCTACAGCTACTCCATTTCCGGCCATTATTTTGTCTTTTCCAATGTTTCCTGTAGCTCTAAGAAGGCTTCTTCCGCTCTTTGTTCCATAATGCTTATTGATTGCATCTATTGTTTCTGAAAATTCTTTTTCTGTTACATCTTTCATTTTTCCACCATCTAAATATTGATAGCTGAAAAAAACTTGTGTACTTGGTATTAAAGGTTTAGAATAAAAATCTGCCTTTCTTACAAGTTCCACAAAATCTGAGTTGTATTCTTTCATTAATCTTTCATTTTCTGCTATTTTTCTTTTTATTTCTTCGCGCTCTGTCTGTATTCTTGTTAAAAGGTCTCCCTTAGTTTCCTCTATCTCTTCTGCTGTTATTCCTGCACCTAAAGATATTCCTCCTGTTATCATGAAGATTACCAGCAGCGCTAAAGAGTAGCTTACTTTTCTCTTTAAAAATCTCTTCAGAGATTTTTCTATATCGCTCTTTCCCATATAGCTCCCCCTATTTAATTTCCTGTTCTTAATTTTTGTTCTATCTTATCTAATCTGCTCAAGTATTCATTA
This sequence comes from Fusobacterium sp., assembly GCF_032477075.1. NCBI lineage: Bacteria > Fusobacteriati > Fusobacteriota > Fusobacteriia > Fusobacteriales > Fusobacteriaceae > Fusobacterium > Fusobacterium sp. The sequence goes on from NZ_JAWDXO010000033.1 coordinate 5,390, forward strand.
AGTTTCTCATTTTCAAGTAATAAAAGTTCCTTCTCACTATTATTAGTTTTAAATTCATCATATACCTCATCATATTTCTGGCTTAAAAATACTCTGTTTTCATCTGCTTCTATTCCCAGAACTTCTTCCAGCTTTACGATTTCTTCTTCCTCTTCCCTTAAAAATACCATCCTGTCTCTTCCTATTTTAAAAGCTTCTTTTGCTGCTGTTCTTCTACCTTCAGCAGTATTTTCACTTTTGAATACTTTTTCCTCAAGAGATTCATTCATATTTCTTCTTATATCTTCAATTATTTTCTTTCCCTTTTTTTCTTCAGCTTTTTGAACAGCTATTCTGGCTTTCTCTGCATCTTCTATAGCCTTCTGCTTAACTTTTTCTTCAGCCTGTATCTCTCTTCTTATCTCTTCAAGAACTTTTCTTCCCTCTTTTTCACTTATTTCCTGAGCATAAAGAGTTGTTCCCAATATAGTCAAAAGAAAAATACCTGCAATTATTTTTTTCATAAATCCTCCCTCTGTTTTTTATAAAAACAAGGTATTGTGAAATAAAACCACAATACCTTTTTATCACTTTATCTTAAACTCTTTAATTGATTAAATTCAAAAACTTTTCTCTCTTCTATTTTTACCTGTTTATCTATATCGCTTACAAATACTTGGTATTGTTTTAATATTTTTTTTACTTCCTCATTGTATATACTTTTTCCTTCCATATTCATAAGCATTTGAGTTCTTTCATTGCTCTTTCCTTTCAATGTTGTTAATAAATTTAAATTATTCTGAGCTGTGTTTGCTATCATTTCTTCCTGTTTAAATCTTTCATTTTCTTTTTGCTCCAACATCTTTAATTCTGCTTCAAGCTGTGAAAATTTTGTATCTAATGTCATATCTGCTGCTGCTAAGTTTGCTGATATTAATATTGCTCCTATTCCCAATAACATACTTTTTTTAATCTGCATAATTCTTTCTCCTTTGATTTAAGATATTTTTATTTACTTTTATTTGTTTTTAATGCTTCTAATTGTCTAAATCTATTAATTATATTTTCCTGTTCTTTCATTTGTCCTTCTAAATCTTTTAAAGCTGCTTGATATTTTGATGCCAGTTCTCCATATTGTTCTTTATAGAACTTTACATTTTTTATTTGATTTAATTTTGCTACCTTCTCTGATAATTGGTTATATAATTCTCTTTGTTTACCTAAAGTTGTTTGGGCTGTTTCTGCTATCTTTTTTTCTGTATCAAATTTTTCCTGCTCTTTTTGTATTAACAGATTATATTCCTGTTCCAATCCTTTAAAACGTGCTTCCAGATTGTCTATCTCTGCTCCCATCATAGATGCTGATAATACAATTGTTCCTAATACTAATAGTTTTTTCATAATTTCCTCCAAAGTTTATTTTTTATTAAGTTCTTCTAGTAAATTTAATTTTTCTATTATTTCTTTTTTTCTCTTTTCCCCTATAGTCTTATTTTCAAGTTCTTTATTTATTTTATTTAATTCTTCATATAGTTCCTGTTTTGACATTTTTTTAAGTCTTGCTTCCTCTTTCAATTTTGTTTCTTCTCTTAACCTTTGTTGTTCTTTTATTTTTTCCTGTTCTTTTAACTTCTCTTGTTTTATTATCTTTTCTTGCTCTTTTAGTTTCTCTTGTTCCCTTGCTTTCTCCTGTGCCTTTAATCTTTCCTGCTCTTTTAGTTTCTCTTGTTCCTTTGCTTTCTCTTGTGCCTTTAATCTTTCCTGCTCTTTTAGCTTCTCTTGTTCTCTTAACTTTTCCTGTTCTTTCAATTTATTTTTTTCTATTGCCAGATTTAATAATCTCTCTCTATTCTGATCTATATTATTTGCGCCTATTCTATTGTTTTGATTTGAACAACCATTTAATATTAAAGAAAGTAATAAAGAAGCTAATACTGCTTTTTTCATAAACTTTTCCTCCATTTGTTAATTACTTGTTGTCTTCTTTTACTTTTTCATCCTTTATGATTCCCTCTGCCTTTAAAATATCATTCAGTTTATATTTTTCAATTATAGTGTTATAGTAATCTATTTGAGCTTTTGTAAATTTTTCATTTGTTAAATTTTGATACAAAAGCGGAAGTGTCTCCTCTAAAGTTTTGTCATCATATTTTGCTTTATGTTTTTCATAATAATCTTGTATTTCTTTATCTGTTACTACAGTTTTAGCTTTCAGTTTTCTCTCTACAAAATAATTAACTTTTACAGATTCCTGAGCTTTTTTTATATTTTCTATCTCTTCTGGTGTATACTCTCCATTCTCAGCTTCTATTGCCAATGCCTTATACACTAAGATTTTCGCTATTTCATCTTTATTCTGCTGTTTTTCTTCAGCTGTTAAAATAACTTTTTCCTCTTTTTTTACTGAATCATTCTTAACAGAATCACACCCTATCATTACTGCTCCAAGTACAAAAATCCAAATTATTCCCTTAAATATTTTTACTGACATTTTCTATATTTTCTCCTTTTTATGATAAATTTTTAATTTATCTTGTCCCTTATTTCATTCATTAGCTGTTCATTTTTCTCTTGATAGGTCATAGGTTTTACTTCTTTTTCTTTAACTGCCTCTGTATATGCTTTTCTTCTTTGCTCTAGTATATACTTAGGATCATCTTTGTTAATATTTTGATTATTTGAACAACTTACAAAAAAAATACAGCATGGTATAATTGATAAAACTAATTTCTTCATATTCTCTCTCCTTTAACTTAAGATTATTTAGATATTTCATTTATTCTTTTTAATATTTTTCCAGATACAGTAAATTTTATTGTTTTAGGTGGAATTATTGTCATTCTCTCTTTGGTTGCTGGATTGCTTATGACTCTTTCTTTCTTTTGCAGTACTGTGAATTTACCTTTATTTTGTAGTTTTATTTCTCCCTCTCTTACTAAACCAACTTTTAAAGCTTCTAAAAAAATTTCTATATCTTTTTCTGCTTCTATAAAAGTTTTCAGCCCTCCTTTAGATAGGAGGCTTTTCCTATATTCTTTAACAAAACTTTTTTTATTCATTGTTTTCACATTCCTCTTTATTAAGTAATTTTTTAAAATTCTCTCCAGGAATAAATTTTATTTTCTTTTTTGAAGGAATTATTTTCTTTTCAAATATATAATTATCTTCTCCTTCTTTCTTAAGTGGAAGTACAACCTTTCTTGGATTAGCTTCTCTTAATTCAAATTTTCCAGTTCCTTTAAAAATTATTTTTTTCTCTTTTAAAAGAGTTTCTATAAGGGCTTCCCATATAGAATCTACTTTGTGTCTTGCTATTCTTTCTGATGCTATTTTTCCTCCCTTCCCTTTATACAATTCCATATAGAGTTTTAAAAAATCTTTCTCCCTCATCTTTCACCTCTGTTATCTATATATTCCTCAAATACGTATTTTTTCAACTGTTCTCTTTTATGTATAAAGGCGAACACATACGAAAATGCTCTTGTAATTTTACATAAAATAAGTTATTAATTTTTAAGATTTTTTTTAAAAATATCTGTTTTTTAAAAAAACTTTCTTGACATAAATGCTCGAAGGAGTATATACTATATTTACTAAAAATATATCAAAAATATTTAGGTATTAAGGTTATTATCGTCGATATTATAAGACGGATTTTTTTCTTATAAGTGTTCGCCTTTATACATAAAAGGGAACACTTTTAACCTAGTAAAAAAATTTATTTTTTAACTTTAAAAAATATAGTTTTATTATTTAATTTCTTTATCTTTTTACCAAAGCATTCTAATAATTTTATTATTACCATTTTTTATTTCTGGATAAAAAAAAGACTGCAGCTTCTGCCACAGCCCTTTCCCTGATTAAACTTCTGGTGTATTATTTTTTACATAAAATTGATATGCTGTAAGCAAACTTCTGTACTTGTCTATTGTTTCCAATGAAGTATTGTAAGATTTGACTTCCTTTTCAGCACTTGTCTCCCAGTCTTTATATGATTCATATGCTGAATTTTCTGGAAATTCTGTTCCTGCCTCTACCTGTTCTGCTATGTGCTCAAGAGTTGCTGTTATATCATCTATATTTTTTAATATAGCCTTTTCTCTCTTGATAGCATTTTCCACTTTCTCCATCTCCTTCTTAACTACTGCCAGTATTACCTGATTTTCTCTTCCTTCCATTTTGTTACCTCCTGTTTTATTTTTGTTATACATATATGATACTATTTCTAATCAGGATTAAACAGTGATTCAATGTTATACTTTGTGATGAATTGTTAAAGCTTGAAATTATTCCAGAAAAAAAATTAAACTTCTTGTGTAAATTAAAATACTTGGTCCTATTCTCCTGTAGAGAACATCTCCTCCATCTACTTTGTCATAGATGGTATTCTTATGTCTTTTCAAATATTTTGCCACTTCCTCTATTGTTGCCCATTCTCCAAGAGATGCTGCCATTTCCTGTGAAAGTGCTTTATTTAGTGGTGAAAGACTCTCTAGTTTCCTGTAAATATATTCTTCCCTATCCATGAACATTTCCTTCAGTGTATATTCTCTGTGCTTTTCCTATTCCTAACATATTTCTCAAATCTCTCTTTCTCACTTTTCCTCCCAGATTTTCTATGCTATAAATTCCCTGAATCTTTCCTGTGTCATTCCCCTTCTGCTTTTTCCTGCTGCTTTTACAGGAAAGCACATATCCATTATTCTATCTCTAATTCTATTGTGCCCTTGTGTTGAAAACTTTTCAGTTATCTCACATTTATTTTCATTTTCACTGAAATTCAGATTTGTTGATATTATCAATGGCTTTTCACTTCGATATCTCCCATCTATGAGATTATATATTTTTTCTGCCCTCCAGCCACTCTGATTCCTGTCCACATGCACTTACAAAAGTCTTTCCAATTCCAACTCCCCCATAGAAAAGTATTCCCTCTTTTTTATCTTTTTTCATAAAACTTTCTGCATATTTCTTCACCAGCTGCATATAATCACTTTTCATATCTGCTGTTCAGAAATTTTTTATCCATTACAGAAATATCCCTGCATTTCTTCTGCTATTCTTTATTAATTTGCTTATTTTTTATTCTAATTTTAATCGCATACAATATATAACTTTTTTATTTTTATAAAAATATCTATTAAAAATTTCTTTTGAAAAATATTTTATATTTTATTTTAATTTTCTCCTTTATATTCTTTGTAAAAAATTTAATATCTATTTTTATTTATTTGTAAATACAAATATGTTATAATTCAAGTATATAAACTTATGCCAACTAATTAAATTTACTTTTTTATAACTTTTAATATTTCAAAACCATAATTTTAAAATAATTGTTTGTCATTCTACTTTCTAAATAAAATATAAAAAGTTCTTAATTTTAATATGAAAAAATAAGTTTACTAATATTTTTCACAGCAAATTATACTAAGTTGGAGGGATTGATTAATGGCTACTTATAAAGAGATACAGCAATATGTTAAAAGTAAATATGGGTGTTGTATAAAAACCTGTTGGATTGCTCACATGAAAGAATTGTCAGGAATAAAAGTAAAAATTTCACATAGAAGATATGATAAAAATGTAAGAACCAACCCTTGTCCTGAAAATAAAAAGGAGTATATAAAAGAGGCCTTCATTCATTTTGAAATGGTTGAAAATTAATTATAACAACTATTGTTTTTTTATGTATAAAAATATTATATTTTAAAAATTTAATTAAAGAAGGGGAAAGTAAATGGATAAAATAGATTTTCAGTATTGTAATAGATTTACATTACATACTATCTGGTATAGTCTTGTTCTTTTATTTTTTATTATATTTATATTTCTTTACAAAGTTATTTTATTTTTTGTTGGAATAAGTGAAAATGGGATTTCTGATTTTTGGTTTAAATATGAAGCTTTATTTTGGATAACAGTAGCAATAATTCCCTGTATTGCTTTGATATTAATATTTATATTTTCTATGCTTCTAGCTATAAAAATTCAAAACAAAACAGGAACAGTAATTTTTTATAACAATTATTGTATCTTTCATTTAAAAGATGAGGTTAAAATTTTTTATAGAGATATGAAAAGTATTACTTTTACGAGACTGCCTCAAGGAAGGGCTTCATTTAATTTATATAAAATTCCTTTTAGATTAACTATAATTTATAACAATAAAGAATATAAAATAGATACATCTTTAAAAGAATCATGGTTTAACAAGGATAAAGATTTTTCTTTACAAAAAGTTTATGAGAAAATTATCAGTGAAAAATCTCCTAAAAATTTTATCTGATAAAAGTTTAAGAAGATAAAAAAGTTTTGAAGTATAAAATAAATATATTATAGTGAAATTTATAAACTTGAATATAGATACAGCTCTAAAATTTTCAGATTCACAAAAATTAAAATTTAAAAATATCATTAAAGATAAAAAAGTTATTCTTAAATTAATTGATGAGGTGTTTATAATGAATTATATTTTTAAAAATCAATTAAACAATCATGAAATTAAAGAAGGTTTAGTGACCTATCTTAATAAGCTTCTTCCTCCTTTTATACTAATAGGAGCAATTATTGTATTTATATTTATCTATATTCATAATAATAGCATTGTATATGCTGCAGTTACATCTATCATAATGGCTGTTTCAGCAATAGCATTTATTTTTTTTGCTTTAAAACAACAATTTTCTCCTGATAAAGTTGCAACTTATAAACTATATGAAAGTGAATTGGAAATTGTTAACAGTAATGGAAGTATTCATAATTATAAATATAATAAAACTAAAAGTATTGCAGCAAAAAATGTTATTGTTCTATGTTTTTCAAAAGGCAGCTTTGCAATAATTGCAAAGCAAAATATTACAAAAGACCAGATAGCCTTCCTCAGTAGGCTACCTATCTAATATTACATCAGAGAGTTAATTTGTAACTTTATATAATAATATCTGATATCAGAAGAGAATTTTTTCATTAAGTTGGTATGAGATTAATATTTCAAGAAAAAATAATAATAAAAATAACTAAAAAAGGTGTAAATAATTAAATATTTACACCTTTTTACTAAACATATAATATTATTCTAAATAAATAATAAATATTTATATATGAATTTTTCTGATATTCACTAAATCTATCAAATAATTTAATTATCTTTATTTAATACAGATATCCTCATATTATATTACATGAAATATAACAAATAATTTTAATATTTTTTTGCTCTTGATAAGAAATAAAAAAATATCCAAAGACCTAAACCTAATATTAGTAAAAATAAATTTAAATTTATTAACATTATTGTTCTCACATTTTTATCTTTAGTTTTTATTCCAAAAATAAAAGATAAAATTAAACCTATTAATGCTGTTGATAAAATTAGAATATAAATTATTAGTATTGCTTTGAACATTTTTCCGTTCCTCCTTCTCTTTTTATAAAGGGCTTTTCTTTTATCTTTCTTTTGTTACAATATCTTTATAAGTCATAAGATCATAATATAGTTAATGATTAACTGTAATCTCATATTTTTCTAAAATTTCAATAAATTTTTCCCTGTTTTCCCCAAGTGAAAAATATTTTTTTGACTTTTTATCTTTAAGGAAATCACAACCATCAAATGCGGGCAGTATCCTTTCTCCTTGAGAAAAAATCAATTCAAAATCCTCATAAAATCCACAGCTAGGACTGTCAAAATACAATGTTTTATTATTCAAAAGTTTTAACAATTCTTTAGAATCATTTTCTGATATTAGAATAATTTTATCATCATATTTTACTCTTATCTGATTTTTTATTTTTAAATTTGTTTTATCTCTATATATTGGAAACTGGTATAATAAAATTCCTAAACTTACTATTAAAACATATAATATTTTTTTCAAAAAAAACCTCCCCCTAAATTTTTTAATTAATCTTTCTCTAAAAATTCAATCAAAATAATATTATAAAATTCTAAATTTAAAAGAACTATATATTTTATTTATAAATAAGAACCTTATTTTATTATTTTTTCTTTTATTGAAGTATATTGTTAATAATACTTCTATAAAACCAATTATTATTTCAATTATGATATTTTTTTTACTTACATTTACTATGTATCTTTCTTCTAAAAAATTATAACAAATTTTCTTTAATTTTTAACTGAATTAATTTGATTATACCATTTTATAAAATTATTTTTAATATTTCTAAATTATTTATCAAAAAAATTTTTTTTATCCATAATTATTTCAGCTATATTTTTTATTTATAATAAAGTATATTTTAATGTATTTTTCATTTTTTTACTGTATACTATTAAAAAACTGTATTGATACTGGAAAGGAGAAAATTATGAGAGTATTAGTTGTTGAAGATGAAAAATACATGAATCGTATTATCAGTAAAAAACTCAAAGTTGAAGGTTATAGTGTAGATTCATGTCATGATGGAGAAGAAGCAATAAATTACATAAAATCAGCTTCATATGATATTATTATTATGGATATAATGATGCCTCAAAAAGATGGATATGAAGTTCTTAAAGAAATTCGTTATGAAGGAAATCCTGTACCTGTTCTATTTCTTACTGCTAAAGATGCTTTAGAAGACAGAGTAAAAGGATTAGATCTTGGTGCTGATGATTATCTTGTAAAACCTTTTCATTTTGAAGAACTTATGGCAAGAATTAGAGTAATGATTCGAAGAAGTCATGGCAAAGCCAGCAACCAACTCCAAATTGCTGATTTAATTCTTGATATTAATGCACATACAGTTAAACGAAACAATAATTTTATTGAATTATCAGCAAAAGAATTTGCTATTTTAGAATACATGATGCAAAATGCTGGAATTGTTCTATCTCGAGAAAAACTAGAAACTCATATATGGAACTACGACTATCAAGGAGCTTCTAATATGATTGATGTTTATATTCGTTATCTCAGAATTAAAATTGATAAAGATTATGAACACAAATTAATTCATACAGTAAGAGGAGTAGGATATATGATTAAAGACAAGGAGAAAAATTTATGAAACTTCTGACTATTCGTACCAGAATTACATTATGGTACACTTTATTTATGATAGGACTTGTAACAGCTATACTTGGAATAATAGTTGAATTTACTGATATGTCTATTCTTAATAATCAAAAACATGAACTCATAAAAGTAGTTGAAGATGCTGCTGAAGATATTGAGGATGGTGATGATTTTGATTTTTATGATGATGGAGTTTATCTTTTAAAATATAATATTCAATTAGAATATATTGAAGGAAGTATCCCAGATAAATTTCCTATTTCTTTTCCATTGGAATTAGGACGTGTTCAATCAATGAAAAAAGATGGGGAAATATTTTATATATATGATAAGAAAATTAAAGATAAATATGATAATATTTTCTGGATAAGAGGAGTTATTCCTAATATTCAAATGATGCAGCTTAGTAAAATCATTATTGGAGCAGCTTTTGTTTTGCTTCCTGTATTAGTAATTCTATCAAGTCTTATAGGATATTTTATTACTAAAAAAGCCTTTCTTCCAGTAAAAAAAATTCAAGAGACTGCTCAAAAAATAAGTGAAGGGAATAACCTTTATATGAGAATAGGTCTATCTGATGGAAAAGATGAAATATCAATGCTGGGAAAAACTGTAGACAATATGCTTGAAAAATTAGAACAAAGTTTTGAAAAAGAAAAACAGTTTACATCAGATGTTTCTCATGAACTGAGAACTCCTATTGCTGTTATTATGGCTGAAAGTGAATATGTCCTTCAACATGGAACTTCATTTGAAGAAGCAATAGAATCTATGGAAAGTATAAATTATCAAGTGAATAAGATGTCTGTTCTTATTAATCAGCTTCTATTTTTCTCAAGAGCAGAGCAAGGAAAAATTCAATTAAATTATGAAAAAACAGATATTCTGCAATTAATGGAAGAAATTATAAAGGATATTAAATTTACAGCTGAATCAAAAAAAATTGCTGTAAATATGATAAGTAAACTAACTGTACATGAATATTATGTAGATAAAATGCTTTTCAGCCGTGCTGTTCAAAATGTCTTACAAAATGCCATTATACATGGAAAAGAAAATGGTTGTGTTACTATAGAAATTTATGAAAAAAACAGTTATATTGCCATAAAAATAAAAGATAATGGAATTGGAATAAGTAAAGAAAACTTAAATAAAATATGGGACAGATTCTATCAAGTAGACCAATCAAGAACAAGCCAAGAAAATGGAAGTATGGGATTGGGATTATCAATGGTTAAGTGGATTATCGAAAAACATAAAGGTTATACAGAAGTTGAAAGCACTCTTGGTGCTGGAAGTACATTCACTTTATTTTTTCCAATAAAAATATAAAAAAAATTTTAATTTTAATGTTCCTTTCATAATTGAACTATATAATCAAAATATAAATCAAATAGGTGAAAGGAGAAAAATATGAAAAAACTAAATGTGAATATTTTAAAGAAAAATTTAAAACAAGGAAAAAGAGGTATTAAAACTCTAATATTATCTACAGCTGTACTTATGCTGTTGGTTGGAACAGGAGCTTTTGCAGGAGATTCATTACACAAGAAAAGAGCCAGAGAGGCTGAAATAAATCTTATTCAGAAACAGGCTATCAGTAATGGAGTAAAATTAATAAGTCCAGAAGAAGCAAAACAAGTAGCACTTTCAGCAGTTGGAATCAAAGAAAGTGATGTAAAATACTTTAAAATTAAACTGGATCAAGAAGATGACTGCAGACCTGCTTTATATGTTTATGAAGTAGAATTTGTACATGATGGACTGGAATATGAACTTGATATTGATGCAGCAAATAAAAGAATTCTTAAATCTGATGTAGATTCATGGTTTGATTAAAATCAACCTAAAGTTATAAAATTAATCTAAAATTTAATAAAAAAGCTGTCTATCTCTAGTGAACTTATGTTTTCTGCAGTTGATGGCTTTTTTCTTTAACTTCTTCTTCTTTAAATACAAATCAATATATTAATTATGATTATTAAATAATTTTGAAACTTCTTAGTTATCTTAATTTTTCTGATATTTATTTCATATTTATAAATCAATATTTTCTCAATAAAAAAGTTCATGAATTTAGAATCTTTTTTCTAGATATTTCATGAACTTAAAATCTTTTAACATTTTGTAATTATATATTAAATTCTTTTTCAAATCCTTCTATTTCTTCTTTAGTCATAAGCCCTGTAACTAAAGAAAAATATTCAGGAAGAGAAGTTTCTGTTGCCCATTTTAATTCATAATTCAATAATTTACTTGATATACCTCCTATATCAAATCCCATTGATTCCAGAGAATATCTCATCATATCTGGGTGCTGACACTGAATATTATTTTTTCTGGAACAATCATCACATATTTTGCATCCTCCAGCAGAAAGACTCTTGCTTCCTTCATATCTTTTCTCCACTCTTAAAAGCTCCATCATTATCTTATCTTTCATATATTTAAGAGTTTCTGTAGTATAATCATTTATTTTTTCTTTTGTATTTACCTTTTTCAAAGTTTCCTCATCAAAAATAATTTTGACTCCTACAAGATATATATACTTATAATCTTTCAGATAATCTTCCACAACAAAACTATAAGGTGGACATGACCAAGTATTTCCATAATTTCTGCACTCTTTACAAAATTTTTCAAATTTCTCTCTGTCGCAATAATCTTTTTTTAATTCATCCATAGGCATCTTTTTCAGTTTTACCTCTGTTCTATACATTATTTCCTCCAGATTAGAATATTCTATATCCAAAAACTAAAGATAACTGTTTTAATCTATCTGATCCTCTTCTATCTCCATCTATTTTTGTCTCTGAATAAAGCAGCTCTGCTTGGAATGGCATAAAATCTACTCCAAATCCTCCAGCTATATAACCTTTTCCATCAGGACTTGAATTTCTTACACTTTCATTTGTCATAATAACTCTACCTGCTTTTAAAACAATATATGGTTCGAAAAATACTGGAAGAAGATTCCATCTTGCCACAAGATATACTGGAACTGTTCCTATATCAGTTCCCCCTGTTTTTCCATTATATGCTATTCCTGCTCCTAAATCTGCAAGAAGAAAATCCTGAGTTGCTTCAAAGCTAAAAGTTGGTGCATAATTTTCAAAAGATCCACTTTCATGATTATAAGAATTAGTTTCAGTTATTGCTCCTACTCTTAAATATCCATCTACAGCAAAAGCTGACATTGACACAGCAAAAAATATCATCAATAGTATTTTTTTCATAAAATCCTCCTTAAATTCTTTTACTTTTTATTTTTTATATGATATATTAAATTATACATCAAAGGTAAAAAAATATAAAGTAGTTATTTGGCAAACTTTATATTCAAATGTATCTTTACATAATAAAATATTATCATACGGGAGCTGAAAAAGCTGAGAGGAAATTTTATTTCGACCGTTAAACCTGATTTGGATAATGCCAGTGTAGGAAATGTTTTTAAGTTGTCTTATTATCCTTTTCAGACAGCTTTTTTTATTGCTCTCAAAATTTTTAGGAGGATATTATGAAAAAATTTATTTTATCTTTATTTTTATTGTTATCTGTTTCTTCATTTTCAGAAGAAATAGTCATTTATGGACCTAGCTCTGCAAAATGGATAGGAAAAACTTTTGCTCCAATATTTAAAGAAAAAACTGGAGTGGATATTAAGTTTATATCTATTGATGGTCTTGTATCAAGACTGAAACTTGAAGAAAAAAATCCTAAAGCAGATATTGTTATTGGACTGACTTCTTTAAGCACTGAAATAGCCAAAAAGGAAAACCTTATTATTCCTTATATTCCTAAAAATATTTCCAATATAAAGAACAGTAATTTTATAATGGATAAAGAAGGATATACAACTCCTTTTGATTATGGACTTCTTGCTGTCAATTATGATACAAAAAAAATCCCTGTTCCTCCAAAAAATCTGTCAGAACTTGGTAAATTAGAGAAACAGCTTTTAGTTGAAAATCCAGCTACCTCTTCTACTGGTGAAGAAGCTCTTTTATGGAGCATAGCCTTATATGGAGAAAACTGGAAAGATTTCTGGAATGTTTTAAAACCTGCTGTATATACTGCTGAACCTGGTTGGAGCGAAGCATTTGCTAAATTTACTGCTGGAGAAGCTCCTATGATGATTGGATATGCTACAAGCAATCTTTTCTTTTCACAAGATGAAGAACAAAGCAGATTCAGTAGTTTCCTTTTAGATGATGGAACTTTTATGTATTTAGAAGGTGCATCTTTAGTAAAGAAAAAAGAAACAAAAGAAGGGGCTAAAAAATTCATGGAATATATCCTCAGTGAAGATTTTCAAAATCTGGTTCCTAAAAAAAATTATATGTTTCCAATTATTGACATTTCCCTTACTGAAGAATTCAAATTTGTTCCTGTTGCTGAAAAAACTGTAAAACTCAGTGATGAACAGGTAAAAGACCTCGTTAATAACCTTGATAAATATAAATCAGAGTTAATAGAAATTTTAAAAAAATAATCTGAATTCCCTCTTGAATTTTTCTAAAAAGTGTGATATTATAATCAAGATATAGAAAAATATAAGGAGGACATAGATACATGAAGATATTTAATGATAAATTGAATATACCAATTTCTATCTTAGGAATCATTTATTTTATTTTTCTATTTTTAAATATTTTAAAAAACATTTTTATTATAGGGAATGGAAGCCACATCATTTTGTGATTTTCATTCCTTTTTTTATATTATTGATATTTCATGGGAGGGTAATATGAAAGATTTTATATCAATAAAAGATTTGACAAAAGAAGAAGTTTTAGAAGTTTTAAATTTAGCTCTTGAGTTATCTGAAAATCCAGAACCTGAGCTGATATCTGGAAAAATAGTAGGAAGCCTTTTCTTTGAACCATCTACTAGAACAAGATTATCTTTCACTTCTGCTGCATACAGAATTGGTGGAAAAGTTCTAGGTTTTGACTCTCCAGATGCTACTTCAGTTAAAAAAGGAGAATCTTTAAGAGATACAGTAAAAATAGTAGAAGCCTATTCTGATATCATTGTTATGAGACACAATATAGAAGGAGGTCCTAAATTTGCTGCTGAAGTTTCTAAAAATCCTGTAATTAATGGGGGAGATGGTTCTAATGAACATCCAAGTCAGACACTCTTAGACCTTTTCACAATAAAAAAAGAACTAGGTAAGATAGAAGGTGTAAAAATAGCTTTTGTTGGAGACCTAAAATATGGCAGAACTGTTCATTCTCTTACTAAAGCCCTTGAAATGTTTGATGCAGAATTTTATTTTGTAGCACCAGCTTCTATCCAGATACCTGAATATATCACAAAGGAACTTGATGAGAAAGGAATGAAATATCATATCTGCTCTGAATATGAACCTATTCTTTCTGAAATAGATGTTTTGTATATGACAAGAATTCAGAAAGAAAGATTTGAAGATATTGAGGAATTTAATAAAGTCAGTGGAGTATACAAAATATCAAAAGAAACAATAGTTGGAAAATGTCAGAATCATATGATAGTTATGCATCCTCTCCCTAGAGTTGATGAAATAAATGTGGATTTAGATGATACAAAACATGCTCTGTATTTTAAACAAGCTGCAAATGGAGTACCAGTAAGAGAAGCTATGTATGCTCTTGCACTAGGAATAAAAAAATCCTCTGCTCCTGTTAAAGAAAATAAAAATGTAGAAGAAAATGATAAAGTTGTATGTTCTAACCATAAATGTGTAACTCATTTTGAAGAGACACCAAATAAGGTAGTAGTAAAGGATTATGGGAAATTCTGCTACTATTGTGGTAAGGAAATAAAATAATTTAATACATATAGTTTGTAGGAGGAGAAATGTTTTTAGAAGATTGTCTAATTTTAGAAAATAAAAATATTGCAGGACAAAATTATCTTATGAGATTAAAAGCTGAAAAAAGCATACCAGTATCAAAAGCTGGACAGTTTTTTATGATTCAATGTAAAAATAAGCTTCACATATTGAGAAGACCAATAAGTCTGCACTATGTAGATAAAAATAAAATGGAACTTGAGTTTTACTATGAAACAAAAGGTGGAGGAACAAAAGAGTTCTCTGAAATGAAAGCTGGAGAAACTATAAATATTCAAGGTCCACTTGGACATGGATTTTCCACTGATATGACAGGTAAAAAACTTTTAGTAGTTGGTGGTGGAATGGGAATGGCTCCTATGAAACTTCTGGTAGAAATATTAAAGAAAAACAATGAAGTTACTTTTATAGCTGGAGGTAGAAACGCTCAAGCTGTTGAAATTCTTTCTAATTTCAACTTTGATAATGCAGACCTTCATGTAACTACTGATGATGGTTCAGCTGGTACTGAGGGAACTGTTATAGTTAAAATGGAAGAACTAATGAACAGCAAGAAATTCGATATGGTTTTCACTTGCGGTCCTCATAAAATGATGGAGGCAGTAGCAAAAACTTCATCAAAATATAATACAGAATGTGAAATATCTTTAGAAGAAAGAATGGCTTGTGGAGTAAAAGCTTGTGTAGGATGTTCTATCAAAACTAAAGAAGGAATGAAAAAAGTATGTTATGATGGTCCTGTTTTCAAATCTGAAACTATTGTAGAACTTGAACCTATTGAAAGAACAGAAACTTGTTGTGGTAATTAATATTTGACTTGGAGGAAAAAATGAATAGACTGCAGACTAAATTTTTAGGTGTGGATTTTAAGAATCCTATTGTTACATCATCTGGATGCTTTGGATTCGGACTTGAATATAGAGATTATTTTGATCCAAATGTACTTGGAGGAATAGTTGTAAAAGGGCTTACTATGGAACCTAGAGATGGTAATTATGGAATAAGAATAGCAGAAACTCCTGGTGGAATGCTTAACTGCGTTGGACTTGAAAATCCCGGAATTGATTATTTTGAGACTCATATCTTAAAAGATGTGAAAGAAGCTGGTATCACTACTAATATAATAGCAAATATCAATGGAAAAACTGTTGAAGAATATATAGAAATAGCTAAAAGAGTAGAAAAAATAAAAGAAGTGGATATAATAGAACTAAATATATCTTGTCCAAATGTAAAAGATGGAGGAATGGCTTTTGGAGCTAATCCAGAAGTTGCTGGAAGAGTTACAAGAGAAGTCAGAAAAGTAACTACAAAGCCTTTAATAGTAAAATTATCTCCAAATGTTACTGATATTGCTTATATAGCTAAAATAGTAGAAGAAAATGGAGCAGATGCAGTATCTCTTATCAATACTCTATTGGGTATGGCTATTGATTTGAAAACTAAAAAACCTTTGTTGGGAAATACATTTGGAGGGCTTTCAGGACCTGCTGTAAAACCAGTAGCTTTAAGAATGGTATATCAAGTATATCAAGCTGTAAATATTCCAATAGTAGGTATGGGAGGAATTTCAAATACAGAGGATGCTCTTGAATTTATAATGGCTGGAGCTTCTATGGTATCACTTGGAACAGGTATTTTCTTCAATCCTGCCCTTCCTGTAGAAGTAGCTGAAGGATTACAAAAATATTGTGAAGAAAATAATATTAAAAATATAAATGAATTAGTTGGTATAGCTCACAGATAACTAAAATAAATTTTGGAGGAAAATATGAACGCAAAAGATAGAATGATAATAGCACTTGACTTTCCTACTATGGAAGCTGCTAAAAATTTAGTTGAAAAAATCGGTGATGGAGCTACTTTCTATAAAGTAGGTCTTGAACTTTTCTTAAACTCAAAAGGTGAAATGATAGATTACCTTGCTTCTAAAGGGAAAAAAATATTCCTTGATCTTAAATTTCATGATATTCCAAATACAACAGCAATGGCTTCAGTTTTTGCTGCTAAACAAAATGTATTTATGTTCAATGTACATGCAAGCGGTGGAAAAAAGATGATGTCAAAAGTAGTTGAAGAGGTAAAATCTGTAAATCCTGATAATATAGTTATTGGAGTTACTGTTCTTACAAGTCTTTCTCCTGAAGATGTAGAAGAAACTTTCCAATCTAAATTATCTCTGGCAGAATTAGCATTAAACTGGGCTAAATTAGGTAAAGCTGCTGGACTTGATGGAGTGGTATGCTCTCCTTGGGAAGCTAAACTTATAAAAGAAGCTTGTGGAAATGATTTTAAAACTGTATGTCCAGGTGTAAGACCTAGATGGTCAGCAACAAATGATCAGGAAAGGATAATGACTCCAAAAGATGCAATAATAAATGGTTGTGACTTTTTAGTTATTGGAAGACCTATAACTAAAAATGAAGATCCTGCAAATGCTGCTAAATTAGTTGCTGCTGAAATTGAAGAAGGAATGAAAGAGGCTGGATTATGCTAGTCAAAAACTGTAAAATCATTGATAAAGATGGAAAAGATATCATCACTGATATATTAATTCAAAATGGAACAATTACTAAAATAGAAAAAAATATTTTGGCTGATGCTGAAGAAACAATAGATGCTGGAGAAAAATACGTTCTTCCAGGTATAGTAGATGTTCATACTCATATGAGAGATCCTGGTCTTACTCAAAAAGAGGATTTTACTACTGGAAGTATGGCTTGTGCCAGAGGTGGTGTCACTACATTTATAGATATGCCTAATACTATCCCAGTAACTGTTACAAAAGAGGTTCTCGCTGATAAAAAAGCTCTTATGAAAGGAAGAGCATATGTTGATTATGGATTTCATTTTGGAGGAAGTAAAAAAGACAACAGCAGTGAAATTAAGGATATATTAAATGAAACTGCATCTACTAAAATATTTCTTAATATGTCTACTGGGGATATGCTTATAGATGATAAGAAAATTATAGAAAATATATTTAGAGAATCAAAAATAATATCTGTACATGCAGAAGAAGAAATGGTAGCAAAAGCTATTGAATTTTGTGAAAAATACAACAAAGAACTTTATCTTTGCCATTTATCTAAAGCTAGTGAAATAGAGCTTTTAAAAGCTGCAAAAGCAAGAGGAGCAAAAGTATTTGGTGAAGTTACTCCCCATCATCTTTTCTTAAATGTAGATGATGTAAATAAAACAGAAAGAAGTCAGCTTTTACTTAGAATGAAGCCTGAATTAAAAGAAAAACATGATAATGATGTTCTATGGATGGCTTTAGCTGATGGTACCCTTGATACTGTTGGTACAGATCATGCTCCACATCTTATTGAAGAAAAGCTTGCAAAACTCACTTTTGGAGTTCCAAGTGTAGAAAATTCTCTTGAAATGATGCTCAATGGAGTAAAAAATGGAAAAATAACTTTGAATAGACTTATAGAAGTAATGTGCAATAAGCCAGCTGATATCTTTAAAATAAAAAATAAAGGTAAAATAGCTGTTGATTATGATGGAGATCTTGTAATTATAGATATAAATAATAATTCTCCTGTGAAGGATGATAAAGTAATAACAAAAGCTGGATGGACTCCATATGAAAATTGTAATAAAGGCGGAAAAGTTTTAACAACTATATTAAGAGGTCAAATAGTTTATTCAAATGGTAAATTTAATGGATTACATGGGAGGGAAGTAAAATATTATGAGTAGAGCAAAAGAAGTAGCTAAATCATTATTAAAAACAGGAGCAGTAAAACTAAATGTAAAAGAACCATTTACATTTGTATCTGGTATCAAAAGCCCTATATACTGTGACAATAGAAAAATGATAGGATATCCTGCTGAAAGAAAAGTAGTAGTTGATGAATTTATAAAAAAATTATCTGAGAAAAATTTCGATGTAGTAGCTGGTACTGCTACTGCTGGTATTCCTTGGGCTGCATTTATAGCTTGGGAAATGAATAAACCTATGAGTTATATCAGAGGAGAAAAGAAAGCACATGGTGCTGGAAGACAAATTGAAGGTGCTGACTTCACTGGTAAAAAAGTAATAGTTATTGAAGACCTTATTTCTACAGGAGGAAGTTCTATTAAAGCTGTAGAAGCTGCAAGAAGTGAAGGAGCTGCTTCTGTTGAAGTTGTTTCTATATTCTCTTATGAATTTGACAAAGCTTTTAAAAATTTTGCTGATAATAATATCCCTTGGGAATCATTGTCAAACTTCTCTGCTCTTCTTGAATTAGCTATAGAAGAAAAATATCTTACTGAAGAAGAAGCAGAAATAGCTTCATCATGGAATAAAAATACTGATACTTGGGGAAGATAATTATTATTTCTTTCTCTATTGACAAAAGTATTTTTTTAGTATATGATCTGTATATAAGTATTAAAAGGGAGTAGTTGAAAATTATAGTATCAACATCACGAAGCCTATAAGGTTATCTGGTACTATATACCTATTTTGAAGGTAACAAGACTTTTAATACAGAGATTATTGATTATCAATTCTCTGTATTGGAAGTCTTTTTTTTATGAAAAAACAGGAATTGACAATAATTTAAGGAATATTATTATATAGTCTTATGGAGGTATCATGAAAAATTATTTTTCTAAGTCAAAAGATGAAATTTTAAAAGAGTTCAATTCAAGTGAAAAAGGACTCACAACTGATCAGGTAGAAACTTCTAGCGAAAAATATGGATATAATCAGCTTAATGAAGAAAAGAAACTGAGTACTTTTACTGTATTTATTTCTCAATTCAAGGATTTTTTAGTTATCATTCTTATTATAGCTTCTATTATTTCTCTTATTTCAGGTAATGAAGAAAGTACTATTGTTATTTTAGTTGTTATCATTATCAATGCTATACTTGGAACAGTACAGCATTTAAAAGCTGAAGAATCTATAAGCAGTTTGAAAAGTTTGTCAGCTCCAAAGTCAAAAGTTTTGAGAGATGGAGAAAAGGTAGAGATATTATCTAAATATCTTGTACCTGGAGATATTGTCTTTATTGAAGCAGGGGATTTAATTCCAGCAGATGGAAGAATTATTGAAAGTTTCTCTCTTCTTGTAAATGAAAGTTCTCTTACTGGAGAATCAGAAAGTGTAGAAAAAATCAGTGATATAATGGCTGATGGAGAACTTGCTCTTGGAGATCAAAAAAATATGGTCTTTTCTGGAAGTCTGGTAAGTTATGGAAGAGGTATTATTATAATTACTTCTACAGGAATGAATAGTGAGCTTGGAAAAATAGCTTCTCTTTTAGAAGCTACAAAAGAAAAGTCAACTCCTCTTCAGGTATCCCTTGATAACTTTGGTAAAAAGCTTTCAATTGGAATAATCATTCTTTGCATAATTGTATTTGCAATAAATGTATTTCATGGTGTAAAAATGCTTGATTCACTTATGTTTGCTGTTGCTTTGGCAGTTGCTGCTATACCAGAGGCTTTGAGTTCTATTGTTACAATAGTTCTTGCTCTTGGTACTCAAAAACTATCAAAAGAAAATGCTATCATAAAAAATCTTAAATCAGTTGAATCTCTTGGCTGTGTTTCTGTAATATGTTCTGATAAGACAGGAACTCTTACACAAAACAAAATGACAGTAAAACAAGTTTATATAAACAACAAAGTATACAATGAAAAAGGATTAGATATAAAAGATACTGGTGAATCTCTTATTTTAAAAGAAAGCATCCTTTGCAATGATGCTACAAGTGAAATAGGAGATCCTACAGAAATTGCTTTAATAAATCTTTCCGAAATAAATTATAAAATGGACAGCAAGGAATTAAAAGAAAAATATCCTCGTATTTCTGAAATTCCATTTGATTCAGACAGAAAGCTTATGAGTACAGTTCACGAAATAGATAACGAAATATTAATGCTTACTAAAGGAGCTTTAGATTCAATTCTTCCAAAAACTACTCATATTCTTGTACATAATGAAGTAAGAAAAATTACTAAAGCTGATATTGAAAATATTGAAGATATCAATACTATGTTCGCTGAAACTGGTCTAAGAGTACTTACTTTTGCTTATAAAGTATTAGATGAAAAAAGAGAAATAACTAGAGAAGATGAAGATAAATTCATATTCATTGGTCTTGTTGGTATGATTGATCCCCCTAGAGAGGAATCTAAAACAGCTGTTGAAAAATGTATTACAGCTGGAATAAAACCTGTAATGATAACAGGAGATCATAAAATTACTGCTACAACTATTGCTAAAGAAATTGGAATCTATCAAGATGGAGATAATGTGCTTGAAGGTATTGAAGTTGAAAAAATGAGTGATGAAGAACTTATTGATAAAGTTACTTCTACTTCTGTTTATGCAAGAGTTTCTCCTGAGCATAAAATAAGAATAGTCACTGCATGGCAGACATTAGGTAAAATATGTGCTATGACTGGAGACGGAGTTAATGATGCTCCTGCATTAAAAAGGGCTGATATAGGTATTGCCATGGGTATTACAGGAACTGAAGTTTCAAAAGATGCAGCTTCTATGATACTTGCTGATGATAATTTCTCTACAATAGTAAAAGCTGTAACTACTGGTAGAAATATTTATTCTAATATTAAAAATTCTATAAGATTTTTACTTTCAGGTAATACTGCTGGTATTCTTGCTGTACTTTATTCATCTCTTGCAGGTCTTCCAGTAATTTTTGCTCCAGTACATCTGCTGTTTATTAATCTGCTGACTGACAGTTTACCAGCTATTGCTATTGGAATGGAACCTTCACATGGAGATGTACTTACTGAAAAACCCCGTGATCCAAAAGAACCTATTCTTACAAAAGATCTTGCTGGAAAGATTCTTATTGAAGGATTATTAATTGCTGTATTCGTAATGCTTGCTTTCTATATTGGATATCAAGATGGAAATACTTCAAAGGGAAGCACAATGGCTTTCAGTGTTCTGTGTTTAGCTAGACTATTCCATGGATTTAATTGTAGAGGTGCAAGTTCTATAATAGGATTAGGACTATTTTCCAATATGTTTTCTATTGCAGCTTTTGTTATAGGATTTATATTATTAAATGGAATTCTTATTTTCCCTGTTTTCCACTCAATATTCCAGGTAGCACCTTTAGATATTAATGACTTATTATACATATATGGATTAGCTTTTGTTCCAACTTTAATTATTCAAATATCTAAATTTATTAAATATAAAAAATAATCTTAATTGTAACTTTTTTTAATAAGAGAGATCTGAAAATTTTCAGTCTCTCTTTTTTAGTTTTAAGATATATATTAAATATATTATAATTTGAGTTATATTAATTAAAAATACAATTTAATAATAAATTTTATAAATATAATATACATTTATTATGAATAGTTAAAATTAAAGTTTATTTTCATCAAAATATATTTGATTTTTAATATAAAATATGATATCTTAGTTATGACGAACAAAAACAATACAATATATTCTTTTTATTGATGTTTTTGTAATAAAATTATATAAAAGGAGAATATCATGGGAAAAATCAAAGATAGTCTAATTTTAAAATTAATCCTTGGAGTAGGTATTGGATTAATAGTTGGATTATACTGTAATGAAACTGCCATTGGTGTAATTCAATCTATTAAATTCATACTTGGACAGTTAATATCTTTCACTGTTCCATTAATTATTTTAGGATTTATAGCTCCAGCTATAACTAAAATGAAATCTAATGCAAGTAAAATGCTTGGCCTTATGCTTATGCTTGCATATTTCTCATCTGTAGGAGCTGCATTATTTTCAATGGTGGCAGGATTTATTTTAATACCTAAAATGCATATAGTTCCTAATGTAGAAGGACTTAAACATCTACCTAAACTTATTTTTAAAGTAGAAATTCCACCTCCATTTACAGTTATGACAGCTTTAGTTCTTGCTCTTTTCTTAGGTCTTGCTGTTGTTTGGACTCAATCTAAAAATTTTGAAAAACTTCTAGATGAATTTAATAATATTATGCTTAAAATAGTTTATAAGATTATTATACCTATACTTCCATTTTTTATTGCTTCTACATTTGCAACACTTGCATATGAAGGTGGAATTACTAAACAATTACCTGTTTTCTTAAAAGTTGTTGTAATAGTTCTTATTGGACATTTTATCTGGCTTACAGTTCTTTACTCTATTGGAGGAGCTGTCTCTGGAAAAAATCCACTTAACCTTTTAAAATTCTATGGACCAGCGTATTTAACAGCAGTAGGAACTATGTCTTCTGCTGCTACTCTTCCAGTGGCATTGAGCTGTGCTAAAAAATCTGGGGCTTTAGATGAAGATATAGCTGATTTTGCTATTCCATTAGGTGCTACTGTACATTTATGTGGTTCAGTTCTTACAGAAGTTTTCTTTGTAATGACTGTCTCTCAGGTATTATATGGACATCTTCCAGCATTTGGAACTATGGTTCTGTTTATAATTCTTTTAGGAATCTTTGCTGTAGGTGCACCTGGAGTTCCTGGAGGAACTGTCATGGCTTCTCTTGGTATCATTATTTCTGTATTAGGCTTTGATGAAAATGGTGTTGCTTTAATGCTTACTATATTTGCTCTTCAAGATAGTTTTGGTACCGCCTGCAATGTTGTAGGTGATGGAGCCCTTGCTTTAATTTTAAATGGTGTATTTAAAAAAGAGCAGCAAAAAGCTAAATAAAATATATTTGATATATACCTAATGACCAGAAAGTTTTCTGGTCATTTTTTTATTTATAAAGGTTTATTTCTAGACTTTTGAAAAAAATTTCTTCTATTCAGTAATTTTAATAGTATTTTTTTCATAAATATGATAAAATAAAAAAGTTAACTAAAATAAAAAATATATATGATGGAGGGGATAATATGAATATATCAACAAGAGCTTTAGAAATGAATTTTTCACCAATAAGAAAGTTGATTCCCCTTGCGGATGAAGCGTCTAAAAAAGGAATTAAAGTATATAAGCTCAACATTGGTCAGCCTAATATAGTTACTCCTGATTCTTTCTTTGAAGGGCTTCATAGCTACAAGGAAAAAATCGTAACTTATTCTGATTCAAGGGGAATTCCCCAACTTATTGACAGTTTTGTAAAAAGTTATAAGGCTAGTGGTATAGAACTTGAAAAAGAAGATATTCTTATCACACAAGGAGGAAGTGAAGCAATTCTTTTTATACTTATGTCAATTTGTAATGAAGGAGATGAAGTTTTAGTTCCAGAACCTTTTTATTCAAATTACTCAAGTTTCTCCACTTTTTCAGGAGCAAAGGTAAAACCTATACCTACTACAATAGAAAATAATTTTCATTTGCCTTCTAGAGAAGAAATTGAAGCTTTAATTACTCCAACTACTAGGGCTATAATGTTTTCTAACCCTGTAAATCCTACTGGAACTATATATACAGAAGAAGAAATAAAAATGATTGGGGAAATAGCTAAAAAATATGATTTATATATCATAGCTGATGAAGTTTACAGACAATTTGTATATGATGATACTCCATATACATCTGTTATGCAGTTAGATGATCTTAAAGACAGAGTAGTGCTGGTAGACAGTATCTCAAAGCATTACAGTGCTTGTGGAGCTAGAATAGGACTTATTGCAAGTAAAAATCATACTCTTATGAATTATATTTTAAAGTTCTGTCAGGCAAGGCTTTGTGTATCTACAATAGAACAACATGCAGCTGCTAACCTAATAAATACTATGGATAATTATTTAGAAGATGTAAAGTTAAAATACAAGAGCAGAAGAGACCTTATTTATGGATATCTTACTAGAATACCTGGTGTTGTTTGTTCTAAACCAGAAGGAGCTTTTTATATTTTTGCTAAACTTCCAGTGGATAACGCTGAAAAGTTTGCTAAATGGCTTCTTACTGATTATTCTTATGAAAATAAAACTCTTCTTATTGCTCCTGGACCTGGATTCTATCAGACAGAAGGTAAAGGAGAACAAGAAGTTAGACTATCTTTTTGTACTAATGTAGATGATATTGAAAATGCTATGATAGTTTTAAAAAGAGCTCTTGAAGAATATAATAAAGATAAATAATATATTGAAGGTGACAAAAAGTAAAAATTATATTTTGCTTGATAGTTGCCTTTTTTTATTTTTTGATTATTTAGTATTTTTCTTCTGAGTCTGTATTCTTTTAATATTATATACAGCTATTTTTTTCACTGGCCACATGATATAATATTTTAAATGAGAACTTTCACAAATGCCATTTATAATAATTATTGAGAAAAATATGAAAAATAATATCTTTTTATTAAAAATATCTAGGGGAGGATAACTTTGAAAAAATTTATTTTTATAATTGTATTGGTTTTAGGTGGATTTTTTCTTTTTACTTATAAAAATGCTCCAAAAAATATTTCATTATCATCAGAAGAGTTTAGAATAGCTGCTGAAAAATTTGACTATACTGTAAGTGATTACAAAAATATAGTTTCAGGAAAAGAACAATTATTTTCTGGAGAAAAATGTTCTTTAGTTGCTGAAAAGTCTAGTAAAACCTATACTGGAGATAAAGTTAAAACTCATATATGGTATTACTTATTTGAAACTGATGAACAAGCATATAATTTTTTCTTTTTTATAAAAGAAATTTACTCTTCAAAAAAAGTTATGCCACCAGGAACTTATGAATTTAAATGGGATAATAAAAGCAGAATATTTGGGAATACACAATATTATAATCAAATAGGAAATACTGGTGTATTAGGAAGTATTTGGAGAGTAGATAATACTGTAATCTTTGCTGAATATTTTTGGAGTGAAAGACCTTCAGAATTTTTTAATCATGTGGGATATAAATATTGATTTTCTAATTTATTTATTTTCATTACTTTTGTGATTCAAATAGATATAAAAAAATAATTCTGTTTCTTTAGAAAGTGCTGTTTTTCTTAATTATCATAAATATTCTAATATTTTTTATGTTAATAGCATCACTTATTACTGAATACAGAATTATTTTTTAATTCTTTTTAATTAAATTTGGATTTAAAAATTTTCTTATTCTTAATATTTCTATCTTATATTTCTTATCTAAACTTTAAAATGGTTGGAAGATTTACTATTTGAAAAAATGACAAACAATCTATTTTGATTTTCTATTAAAATATTAAAATAAATAAAAGAAAAAAACCTATGAAAAAGAACTAAATATTTATCTTCATTTAAATAAAATTATCTTAAAATTTTGTTTAGCAACTATATCTAAGAACTATTTTTCTTTCTCAATTTCTAAAATTTTATCTATTTCTAAAAAATTTAAAGTCAATCAGATATTTTACTTTGTTTATTTTTATTTACTTTACTAAGGGAATTAAGTATCCATATCCTGCATTTTCCATATCTGATAGAGGTATAAAGTTTATAGATGCACTATTTATGCAAAATCTTAATCCTCCTTTATCTTTAGGTCCATCTTCAAAAACATGCCCTAGATGAGCTTCTCCTGATCTGCTTTTTACTTCTGTTCTAACCATATTGAAACTTTTATCTTCATTATATGTTACAACATCTGGTGTTATTGGTTTAGTAAAACTTGGCCAACCACACATTGAATTATATTTATCTTTTGAAGAAAATAAAGGTTCCCCTGTTGTAACATCAACATATATTCCATCTTTAAAAAAATTCCAATATTCATTTGAAAATGACATTTCTGTATTAGCATTTTGGGTAATATTATATTGCTCTGTTGTCAATTTTTTTCTTAATTCCTCTTCAGTTAATTTAGGATATCTGTTTTTATCAATTATGATTTCATTGGCTTTTGAAAGATCAATATGGCAATAACCATTTGGATTTTTCTTTAAATAATCTTGGTGATAGTCTTCTGCTGCAAAAAAGTTTTTTAACTTTTCACATTCCACTACAATTTTTTGTGTATATATTTTTTGCAGCTCTTTAAGTTCTTCCTCTATTATTTTTTTATCCTCTTCATTTGAAAAATATATTCCTGTTCTATATTGACTTCCTCTGTCATTTCCTTGTTGATTTAAAGTAGTTGGGTCAATAATCTTAAAATAATATTTTAATAAAGTTGAAAGATTTATCTTATTTGCATCATAAGTTACTTGAACTGTTTCTGCATGTCCTGTATTTCTGTACACTACATCTTCATATTTTGGATTTTCAGTATTTCCATTAGCATAACCAGATACAGCATTTATTACACCATATATTTTTTTCATATAGGCTTCTACACCCCAAAAACATCCTCCTGCTAAATATATTTCTTTAATGTTTTGTGAATTTCTCATTATTTTCTCATTTGTTTCCATTGTATTTTTCATAGTTATTTCATTTTTAATATTTAACTCTTTTTCTATGTCTTCTTTTGAAGGTTGTCCAGGATAATACTTCTCTATTTCTCCTTTTTCATTTATAAATATTGATGTAGGATAAGCTTCTATATCTATTATTTCTAATAACTGACCTTCTTCATCAATAAGTACTTTAATATTTTTGTATTCTAAAGAATTAAACCATTCTTTAAATTCTTTTATCTCCTTTTCTCCATATCTCCCTGGAAAAACTATAGACATTACTTCAAATTCTGTTGTATTTTTACTCATTTCATTTAATTTTTCTAAACCTGCTAAACAAATAGGACACCAAGAAGCCCATGCTTTTAAATAAGTTTTTTTCCCACTCTGATCAAATGAATATTCTTCACCATTTATATCTTTAATGCTTACTAATTTTTTCATATTCTCCTCCTTTATTAAGTTTATAAAATATTATTTCTTTGTAATAACCAACCTTTCTAATAAGGATATTTTTAATAATTCCATATATAATTGAGTATATAATTTTATTTTTAGAAATATAAAAATAGCCCATTTTTAACTAGCTGCTTCATAATAAGTTTTAGATTATTTTTAATTCTAATATTATTCTATTACTGTTAGCATCTTCTAATTCCTTTAATCATTATATTGAATTTTTATATTTTTATCTTTAAAAATAAAAATGACTGATAAACAAATAAGCTTATCAGTCATTGATTTACACTCTGAGATAATTCTTAAAAAAATCATCTCTTTATTTATAATTCTGATGGTTCTTCATCAGAAGAAACTATTCCTTTTATTTTTCTTTCAGTAGCTCTTATCATTCTTGGAATAAAATACTCTTTTTCATTTTCTTCTTCTTTAGTCTTTCTAGCATATATATTTTGTAATTCTTCTTTATATTCAGCAACCTGTCCACCATAAGCTGATATATCTTTTACAGGATATTCTTTTAAGTTTGGATATTCTTTATTTAATATTGCATTCCATTCTTCAACTTGATCTTTATGTAGCGAAAGAATAAGATCAACATCTCCAGTAAATTTTATCTCTTTGATAACATCTCCAACTTCAAGTTTTCTTATCTTTTCAAAATCAGAATCACTTATATATTCACCAAATATAGTGTGTTTTCCATTTAACCATTCAGCAGGATATAAAGTCATAAAATATTGTGACCCTCCTGTATTAGGTCCAGCGTTAGCCATAGCTAACATACCTTGTTGAAAAAAATCAAGCCAATTAACTATTTCATCAGGGATGAAATATCCTGGTCCACCAGTTCCAGTTTCAGTAGGATCTCCTCCTTGAACAACAAAGTTTTCTACAGCACGATGTATCTTAGTATTATCATAATATCCTCTTTTAGCTAGATTAACAAAGTTAGCAACCGTAACTGGAGCTGCTTCTGGATAAAGATAAAAACTTATTTCCCCTTGTGTTGTTACAAATGTAGCTCTTACATCATTATATCTTGCAACCTCTTGACTATTAAGCATTTTTTTCAGACTTGAACAAGAAACTGCACTCACAAAAACTAGTACCATTAATAAAAACTTAAATATATTTTTCATATTAATCTATAATCCTCCTGTAATTTGAATGTAATTACTATTCTATGATATAATTATACTATACTTTCATATACTATTACAAGTCTAATTATTTAACAAAATATTTTTGTAGACTTTTTGTAGATAAAGTTAATATTATTGATATTCCTATCAGCAGTACAGAAAGTGCGTTTATAACTGGTGAAACTCCCAATCTGATCATAGAATAAATACGCAGTGGAAGGGTAGAAGACCCTGGTCCTGCTACAAAAAAAGTAGTTACAAAATCATCAAAAGACAGTGTAACAGATATTAAAAATCCTGATACTATTCCTGGAAGAATAGCTGGTATTATTACTTTTATTAAAGTTTGAAGCTCTGTTGCTCCAAGATCGTAAGCTGCTTCAACTATTGCATAATCAAATTCTTCTAATCTTGATAAAATAATAAAAAGCACAAAAGGTATATTAAAAGTAGTATGTGCTATAAATATAGTTGTCAAACCAAGTTCAAATTTTATTGTAGCAAATAAAATTAAAAGAGATACTCCAAGTATTATTTCTGGTATTACCAATGGAATATAAGTTAAAAGCTGCAATGCTTTTTTTCCTTTAAAGTCATACCATTGAAGCCCAATAGCTCCTAATGTTCCTATTACTGTGGAAATTATCCCTGACAACACAGCTATAAATACACTATATCTAAATGCTTTCCAAATATTATCTGAATACATGAAAAGTTCTTCATACCATTTTAAAGAAAATCCTTTCCAAACCATAGATTTTCCTTCATTGAAAGAATAGATAATCAATATGAGCAAAGGAATATAGAAAAACAGCATTGAAAGTAAAAAGAAAAATAGTGAAGTTTTTCTCTTATTCATTTTCATCAACTCCTTCATCAAGTTTCATCTTTCTATTACTTAATTTCATGAAAATAAATATTGCAATAGATGTTACCAGTATTAATGCCCCTGATATAGTAGATGCTAAAGGCCAATTTCTAGTAACAGTCAAATGCTGAGCTATTATATTCCCAAGCATAGTGGCTTGTGTTCCTCCAACTAATTTAGGAACAGCATAAGAACCCAATGTAGGAATAAATGTAAATAGAACAGCTGTTATTATTCCAGGTTTTATGTTAGGAATAAATATTTTAAAAAATGCCTGTCCATTTGTTGCTCCTAAATCTCTTGCTGCTTCCATTAGAGAAAAATCAAACTTTTCTATTACTGCATAAAGAGGAAGTATAGCAAAAGGCAGACTTGTATATACTGATATTACTATAACAGCACCTGTATTATAAAGAAACTGCAGTGGTTCATTTATTATTCCTATTTTCATAAGAATAGAATTAATAAATCCATTATTACCAAGAAGTGCTATCCATGCATATATCCTTATTAGAAAATTTGTCCAAAATGGTACAATTACTAAAAACAGCAGCTCTTTTTTATATTTAGATCTAGCTATATAATAAGATGTAGGTATGGATAAGAGAACTGTGAAAACAGTTACCAATACAGATATATATGTTGTTTTAAAAAGTATAGTCAGAAAAACTTTATCTGTAAATATATAAAAACTTGCAGTAGACAATTCTAATTCTACTCCACCATAAGTTCCTTTCTTTAAAAAAGCATATGCTAATACTATAACCATTGGAATCATAAAAAAGATTATCAGCCATAAAGTTATTGGCAGAGTGTATAAAGTTCCTAGTTTATTTTTCTTCACCAGTTCTCACCTCTACTAAAAATCCATCATCTGCATCCCAAGATATATAAGCATCTTCATCCCACCAGATAGCTCCTTCATCATTATCATCAAAATAAACAGCATGCTGCTTGAATACTTTAAATGGATTTTTTTTATCATTATTAAGCCAAACAAAGTATTTACTTTGAAATCCAGAATAAATAACTTCATCTACATATACTTTCAATATGTTATGATTTTCATTTAATTTTTTAGGCATAGTCTTTGATAATTTTATTTTTTCAGGTCTTATTGAAACTTGAACATAATCTCCTACTTTTGCTGGTTTATCCATTTCAAAAATAAGTTCTCCTAAATCATCATTTATAAGAGTTGCATATATTTCATTCTGTATTGATATTATTCTTCCATCAAAAAAATTATTCTCTCCTATAAAATCAGCTACAAAAGAATCTGCAGGAGCCTCATACACCTCTGCTGGAGTTCCTACTTGCAGTACCTTTCCTTCATTCATTACAGCTATTCTGTCAGAAATAGAGAGCGCTTCCTGCTGATCATGTGTTATAAAAATAAATGTTATTCCTACTTCATCATGGATAGTGTCCAATTCTATTAAAAGATTTTGCCTCAATTTAGCATCAAGAGCTGACAAAGGCTCATCTAAAAGAAGTACCCCTGGTTTATTTATCAAGGCTCTGGCTATAGAAACCCTCTGTTGCTGCCCTCCAGATAATTGATTTGGTTTTTTATATATATGTTCATTAAGTCCTACCATTTTAATAAATTTCTTTACTTCTTCATCAATGGTTGCCTCATCTACTTTTTTTATTCTCAATGGAAATGCTACATTTTCATATACACTCAAGTGCGGGAATAAAGCATATTTTTGAAAAATAGTATTTACATTTCTTTTATTAGGAGGAAGTGATATTATATTTTCATCTCCTAAATAAATTGCTCCACTATCAGGTTCTATAAATCCAGCTATCATTCTCAAAAGTGTAGTCTTTCCACATCCTGAAGGTCCTAAAATAGAAAAAAATTCTCCATCTTCTATATTTAAATTGATGTTCTTTAATACTTGAACTCCATCATAACTTTTATTGATATTTTCAATTTTAATATCTTTTTTTCTCAATCTTTTTTTACCTCCAATTTTAATCTATTTTTACTTTTATTAATATTTCTTATAATATTTTTATAAACTTTTCTTAAATATCATCCTAAAGAAAAATTACATCTTTAATTATATCATAATTGAGAATATTTTAAAATAAATTATCCAGAATTCTCTAACTTTTTCCAAAAATTACCAAAATAAAAAATAAAATAAGAGTATAATTGAAGAATTTTAGAAAATATGTTATGATATCTTTGAAATTTTTTTTACATAATTTTTACATTGGATTTATGTCAAATAAAAAATTTATATAATTTGGGAGGAAATTAATGTATTTAGACGTCTTTTTTAAGGTGGTAGGAGGACTGGGACTTTTCCTTTATGGTATGGAAAATATGTCTTCTGGAATGCAGAAAATAGCTGGAGAAAAATTGAAAAAAACTTTAGCTGCTCTTACTACTAATAGGATAATGGCTATTCTTATGGGGATATTTGTAACAGGAATGGCACAATCTTCATCTGTAAGCACTGTTATGACAATAGGTTTTATCAATGCTTCTCTTCTCACTCTTCAGCAAGGTCTTGGTGTTATTCTTGGAGCTAATATTGGTACTACTATTACTGGATGGCTTTTAGCTCTTAACATTGGTAAATATGGACTCCCAATAGTTGGATTTGCAGCTATTACATTCATGTTTTTAAAAGGGGAAAAAAGCAGAACTAGAGCTCTTACAATAATGGGGTTTGGATTTATTTTTTTAGGACTTGAATTAATGAGTACAGGATTAAGTCCATTAAGAACACTTCCTAAATTTATAGAATTATTTCATTCTTTTAAAGCAAATACATTTTTAGGAGTTATAAAAGTTGCGCTTGTTGGTGCTCTCCTTACTGCTGTTGTCCAATCTTCAGCTGCTACTTTGGGAATCACTATTACATTAGCTGTACAGGGACTTATAGATTATCCTACAGCAGTTGCTCTTGTTCTTGGAGAAAACGTTGGTACTACAGTTACTGCATTATTTGCTTCTATTGGTGCCAATTCAAATGCTAAAAGAGCTGCTTATGCTCATACTCTCATCAATATAGTTGGAGTTATATGGGCAACTGTATTATTTAAACCATACTTAAAATTATTAGAAAATTTTTCAGATCCAGCTGTAAATATCTCTACATCAATAGCTACTGCACATACTATTTTTAATATAGTAAATGTTATTTTATTCATTCCATTTGTTGGCTATCTAGCTAAGTTCTTATGTAAAATTGTTAAAGATGATGATAATGGTGTTGTAAAAGTAACTCGTTTAAGCTCTCTGATGGTGACCCTTCCCAATGTTATTATCAGCCAGACTAAAACAGAAATATTAGCAATGGCTTCTAATATCAAAGAGGTATTCTTTAAACTGGAAGAACTTTATTATGATGATTCCAAATTAGAAGTCTATTGTGAAGAAATAAATGGAATTGAATATAAACTTGATCTTTATGAAAAAGAAGTATCTGATGCAAATTTCTCCATACTTAATAAAGGACTGCAAGCATCTTATGTAGAACAAACAAGAGGAAATCTTATTACATGTGATGAATATGAAACTATCAGTGATTACCTTGCAAGAGTATCCAATGGACTTAGAAGGCTGAAATCTGATGATATTCTCCTTACTGATGTAAAAAAAGAAACTCTTCAAAAACTTAATAGTATGGTTTTTGATTTTTTCGATGACATAAATAAAGCCTATGATACAAATAATAAAGAACTCTTCATTGTTTCTATTAAGAAATACACAGCTATAAAGAATCTCTATAAAGAAGCAAGAAATGAACATTTTGCCAATGAAGCTACTAATAATGATATAATGCCTTCTAAGTTAAGTACTGGGTATATGGATATTCTAAACTATTATAGAAGAGCTACTGACCATATTTATAATATAATTGAACACTATGCAAAAATTTGATTTAAATACTAACAGCTGTCCTGTGGCAGCTGTTTTTTTATCTGCAACTTTAATTTGACAAATTATAAAGCAAAATTGATTGAGTGCAACTATTAAATATAGTAAAATATAATTATTATAAAACATATTTAAGGGGGTATTTTATGAAAAGCATATTATCACAGGAAACAATAAGTAATTTAGAACAAATGGATTATCTTGAAGATATTTTAAAAACTGTATATTCTGGAATAGATAAAGGACTTTATACAGAAGAGGAAATGGAAAATGATCTTGAAGCAGTTTTGTGGCTTGCTTATGCTTATATTAATTATGATACTTACTCTGCATATCTGAAAGCTGAAAGATTATTAAAAAAAGTTGAAAAACAAGGTGGAAAAAATGGAGTTTGGTGCTATCGTTATGCTTCATCTCTTTTATTCTTAAAAAAATATGAATTAGCCCTGAGGTATTGTGAACAAGCAACTGAAAATGACCCTGAGTATCCTTGGGGATGGCTGCTTCTAGCAAAAATGTATTATAAGTTTAATGAAAAAGAAAAAGCTTTTAAAGCTATAGAAAATGGATTGAAACTTGTTCCTAATGATTATGAATTTACCACTTTGAAAAAAGAAATAGAAGATGGAGAAAGTTTTTCAAAAATAATAAATCATTATATTGATGAAGAATATGATAAATCTCGTACAGATGAAGAAGACAGATTAGAAAGATTAGAGAAAGAAATTTCTGAGTACAGAAAAAGATATGAAGGCCGAGCAAAACAAAAATGTTAAGCTTTAAAAAGGAACACCACAAGTTTCAATGTCTCAACTACTAAAAAATCTTTTTAATTTTTTAATATAATATCCTTGTATTATAAGACAGTTAAAATAATCAAGAATAAAGTATTTTTCAATACTTAAAATAAATATCAGAATAAAAATTAGTAACAATCTATAAAATGATTCCTACTTTTTATAAAAAAAGAGGTTGTAGAAATCAGTAAAATAAATTAACGATTTCCAACAACCTCATCTTTTATTTATAGTTATTTAGCCAAATTCCCTGCAACATTTAAAAGATCCCAAGGTCGTGAAAACGGTGGAGCATAACATAAATCCAAATATGCAAGTTCATCTGTTGTCATTCCTTTATCAATACCTGCCGCTAACACATCTACTCTTAATACAGCTCCTTTTTTTCCGATAAGCTGCCCTCCTAAAATTTTCTTAGTATCTGCCTCATAAATAATTTTTACATAAAGATCCTCTTGTCCTGGATAATAAGAAGTTTGATTTTTATCATGTATAAATACAGACTTGTAATTTATTCCCATTTTTTCTGCTTCATCTGATGATAAACCAGTTCTTCCTGCTTCCAAATCTAAAACTTTTATTGCTGCTGAACCTAATGTTCCTTTAAATTCTTTATCTTTTCCAGCAAGATTTTCTCCAACTACTCTTCCTATTTTATTTGATGTAGTAGCCAATGGAATGTACACATTTTCTTTTTTTAATTTATGATAAACAGTTGCACAATCTCCAGCTGCATAAATATCTTTTATACTGCTTCTTCCTCTTTCATCTATAACTATTGCACCATTTTTTAAAGTCTCAATTCCAGTACCATCTAAAAATTTTGTATTAGGTCTCACTCCTGTTGCTAAAACAACTATATCTGCAGGATAAACTCCTTTATTAGTCCTTACTTCAGAAACTTTACCACTTTTTCCTTCAAATTCAGAAACAGATTCACCTAAATTCAGAAATACATCTTTATGCCCTCTTATTTCTTTCTCCATTATATCTGTCATCTCTTTATCAAAGCTTCCTGGAATAACCCTATCATCCAATTGAATTATTCTTACCTCTTTATTCAAATTAACAGCTGCTTCTGCTACTTCCAATCCTATATATCCTGCTCCTATTATTACTACTCTTTTATTTTCTGATTCCATCATAGCTTTTTTTAAAACAATCCCGTCAGAGAATTCTTTCAAAGTAAACACATTTTCTAAATCTATATTTTTAATTGGAGGTTTTACAGCAGAGGCTCCAGTTGTAATTATTAATTCATCATATTTATCTTTAAATATTTCTTCTGTGGTTAAATTTTTTACTGAAATTTCTTTTTTTTCAATATCCACTCCAATAACTTCATGTTTCATTTTTATAGTTATTCCTTCTTTTTGAAATTCTTCTAAAGATTTTGCTATCATTCTTTTTGGATCATCATAAAAATTTCCTACATAATATGGAAGTCCGCAACTCCCCCATGAAATTATATCAGTCATTTCATATACAGTTATCTCAAGGTCTTTTTTCTCTCTTTTAGCTTTTGAAGCAGCACTCATTCCTGCTGCTACTCCTCCTACTATTATTATTTTTTTCATAATACATCCCCTCTCTTAATGCATATATTTCTTTTATTATTCAATTTAAAACAGCTTTTTCCTTTTCTTGATTATAATTTCCATTTTCTTTTTTATAATGATATAATATTAAAATAATACAATTACCCATGGAGATGATTATCATAGACAAAAAAATTTATTATTTTGATAATTCTGCAACTTCTTTTCCAAAACCTGAATCTGTTTATAAAAGTGTTGAACAAGCTATCAGATTTTATGGTGCTAATCCTGGGAGAGGAGGCCATAGAATGACTGTGGAGGCTTCTAAAGCTATTTATGAAACAAGAGAAAAAATTGCTGCTCTTTTCAATATTAAAAATCCTCTTCAAATAGCTTTTACTTATAATTCCACATATGCTTTAAATTTCGCTGTAAAAGGTATTATTCCAAAAAATTCTCATATAATTACTACTTCTCTTGAACATAATTCTGTTTTAAGACCAATTTTTTATGAAAAAGATGAAAACAATGCTCACATATCTATTATATCCCCTTCTGAAGATGGAAATATCCATTCTGAAAATATTATAAATGCTATGACTTCTGAAACAAAAGCTGTTATTCTTACACATATGTCAAATGTCACTGGTGCTATAATTGATTTACTTCCAGTTACCACAGAAGCAAGAAAAAGAAATATTCTAACAATAGTAGATGCTTCACAAAGTGCTGGTTTTTTAGACATAGATGTAGAAAAGTTAAAAATAGATGTACTCTGTTTTACTGGTCATAAATCTTTATTTGGATTACAGGGAACAGGAGGAATATATATCAGAGATGGAATTAAAATTTCTCCTGTAATTGAAGGTGGTACTGGCAGTTTCTCAAAAATGAAAAGACAGCCTCTTTCAATGCCAGAAGCTCTTGAAGCAGGAACTCTTAACACTCCCAGTATAATAAGCCTTGGAGCTGGAATAGATTTTCTGAATTCTGTTGGTTTGGAAAATATAAGAAAACATGAAAATAATCTTACAAAAAAATTTATAGAGGGATTAAAAAATATAAAAGAAATAATAATTTATGGTCCAGAAAAAAGAGGACCAGTTGTTACTCTAAATATTACAGGAATTGATTCTGGAGATCTTGCTGCTTATCTTGATGAAGAATATGGTATTCTTACAAGAGCAGGTATTCATTGTGCTCCCTTAGCCCATGAAACTATGAAATCAGGTGAAAATGGAGGAGTTAGATTTTCTTTTGGATACTTTAATACAGAAGAAGATATCAATTATGCTGTTAATATTCTTAAAAATATAGTTTATGATCTTGAAAGTATTTAATTTTTTAAAAAAAGTATTGCATAAAAAGAAAATATATGGTATTATAATTCTTGTGTCAAACAAGAATATTTTAGATAGAAATTGTTATTTTTTTAATCTAAATATAGTAAGTTGGATCTTTCTTTACAATTTTTGAACATTTGGGGATATAGCTCAGCTGGGAGAGCGACGCACTTGCACTGCGTAGGTCAGCGGTTCGATCCCGCTTATCTCCACCATGCCTAGATAGCTCAGTTGGCTCAACACTTCTTACTTTAAGAAGTGTTTTTTTTTATTTCCTATCCATAAATTTGAATCAAAAAATATCAAAAAAATCATTGACAGAAAATATCTTTTATGATATCATAGTTCTTGTGTCAAGCGGGATTAGCTCAGTTGGTAGAGCGTCAGCCTTCCAAGCTGAATGTCGCGAGTTCGAACCTCGTTTCCCGCTCCAAAACACTGGGGATATAGCTCAGCTGGGAGAGCGACGCACTTGCACTGCGTAGGTCAGCGGTTCGATCCCGCTTATCTCCACCATGCCTAGATAGCTCAGTTGGCTATTTGTATTTAACGCTTCTTAAAATTAAGAAGCGTTTTTTTTATTTTACTTGCTTGACTTACAATTTTAAAATATAATAGAAAATAAGAATAAATAATAATAACAGGTGGTGAAATTAATGAAATCAGAAAGAAGAAATATTGCTTTACTCTATGCAGAGTCAGTGCTTCCAGTGGTATTTGCATAGAGTAAAGTTTACTGGATAATTGGTTCTGCAACTTAGAAATAAAAAAACTAAGGAGTGAAACCGGAATGAAATATATAAATGCAGATATAATATTGCCAGAATATTTAATACAAAAACTTCAAGAGTATGCTCAAGGAAAATACATATATATTCCTATAAAAAAAGGAAAATATAAAAAATGGGGTGAAGTATCTGGTTATAAAAAAGAAATAGAAGAAAGAAATAAAAAGATAAATAAAGAATATCGCAATGGTATATCTGTTTCAGATCTTTCTAAAAAATACTATCTTTCTGTTTCTGGCATTAGAAAAATACTTTATAAAAAATAAATATACAATAAAATATTTATAATAATTTAATTACAAAGGATTAAAAATGAGATATGACAAAGATTTTTGGAATGCACTTGATTATTTAGTTTCTAATTCTACAATAATAATTGACAGACCTAAAGGCAGCACTCATCCAAAATATACAAACTTTATTTATGTGGTAGATTATGGCTATTTATCTGATACCTCTTCTTCAGATAGTGAAGGTATTGATATATGGAAGGGAAGTAGCCCAACTCAAAAAGTAAATGCTGTAATATGCACAGTTGACTTAAAGAAAAAAGATTCTGAGATTAAAATTCTGATTGGATGTACAAATCCAGAGATTGAAATTATTTATAATGCTCACAACAGCAGTGAATTTATGAAAGGAATTCTAATAATCAGAGAATAATTTTTTAATTTAATATTTCTTTATACTTTATAATACAGAATCATTTATGACATTGCCTTTTCCTTTTTTATTTGATATCCTTTAATAAAAAACAGAGGGGATTTATTATGAAAATGGGATATGGAGAAAGAGATATAACTCCTGATTATTCAATAGAAATGGTAGGTTTTTACAGGGCAGATAATTTATCCAAAGGAATCTTGGATAAACTTTATGTTCAATGTGCATTATTTGATTTTAACAATGAATATTCATGTATCATTGCTATAGACAGCATTGGATTTACTACAGAGGATTCTGATTATCTTAGAAATATTATAGGAAAAAATTTAAAGATTAATAAGGACAGAGTGATGTTATGCTTTTCTCATACACACTCTGCTCCAAATAATGGAATAGAACGCTCTTATTTTGATTTTATCTGCCTGAAAACTCTCCAGGCTGTAAATGAAGCACTTAATAATATGATTCCTGTAAAAGCATCTTGGGGAAATTTTGAAGGAAATATTGGAGAGAATAGAAGAAATAATTCAGCATTAGATAAAAGAATAGGAATATTAAAAATAAGTACCTTTGATAGTGATAATATTAAGCTTATTCTTTTAAGAGTTACAGCTCATGCAAATATTTTAAACAGTGATAACTATTTTATTTCTTCAGACTATTTTGGAAGTGTAAGAAAATTTTTAAAAGAAAAATATGATTGTGATGTTATATTAACTCAGGGGGCTTCTGGAAATATCAGACCTCTATATAGGCAAAAAAATACTGATTTTCTTGAGACCCATTCTTATGAATATTCTTTAACACAAGCCAATAAAAATATTCCTTCTTTAGAAGCAAAAGAATTAATAAATAAAACTGTTCAGGAAATATATACAGGCATTGATAAAATTATATATTCCCTTATTCCTCAAAAAATAAATAGATTGAGTATGTTTTCTGAAATAAAAAGATTTTATTCAGATGTTCCTTCTATTGAAAGAGCTGAGGAAATACTCATAGAAGCTAAGGAAAAAGCTGGGATAGATGGCTCTGCTTGGTTAAAAGAAATTAAAAAATTAAATAATGAAAAAATCAATAAACAGTACACAGATATTGAAATACAGTACTTTATTTTAAATAATGGCTGTATATGTGGTGTTCCTGAAGAAATAATGTGTGAAATGGCTTTAGGAGTTGTAGAAAAAACTAATAATAATCAAATATATCTAGGTGGATACACTAATGGCTGTAGTGGTTATTTTCCTACTTGTGAAGAATTTCTTAAAGGAGGATATGAAGTAGTATGGTCATATCTTATCTATTATATCTATCATGGAAGAGTTTCTTCATTGACTAAAGAAAGTGGAAGTATCTTAGTTAATACAATTGTTTCTCAGTTAAAAAATTTACATATAAAGAAATCTTTAAATTAAATATTTTTCTTATAGATTCTATATTATTAAATTTTTATAAGATGGAGGTAATTTCAAATGGAAATTCGTTATGCAGTACCTAGTGACTTAAATGGACTGTTAAATTTACTGAAAGATAACCATATCAATTCAATTCCAGAAGAAGAAAAGAAAAATGGATTTATAACTACTAATATTACCAAAGAACAACTGTACAGTTTAATGGAAAATGAAAAAGGTATTACAGTAGCAGTAAATGACAGTAATCATGTTATAGGATTTGCTCTTGCAGGAAGTTGGAATTTCTGGCAGTCTTGGCCGTTATTTACATATATGATTGAGCATCTTGAATCATTTAAACTTAATGATCAGATACTGACAGTTGAAAATTCATATCAATATGGACCTGTATGTATAGATAAGCAATATCGTAATACAGGTATATTTGAAAAGCTCTTTAGTTTTTCTCTCAAAAGTATGGCTGACCACTATCCATATATGATTACATTTATCAATCAAGTCAACCCTCGTTCTTATGCTGCTCATACAAAGAAAGCTAAGATGACAGAGTCTGGTACTTTTGATTGGAACAATAACCATTACTGGCTCATGGCTATTCAGACAAAATAATTTTATTTTATTCAAAATTTATATTTCTTTAATAAAAGACAGCTGATGTAAGTAATTATTCTACATCAACTGCCTTATTTTTAATTAATTATTTTAAATTTTCTTTATTAAATTTTTTAATAACTTTTAATATTTCTTCAGATGTATTTAATGCCATAACCTCTTCTACAAGAGCTTCACATTTTTTCTTATCTAAAGCCATTATATTTTTCTTAATTCTTGGTACAGATATTGCTGACATTGAAAATGAATCCAGTCCCATTCCAAATAATAATGCTGTTGCTTTTTCATCTCCAGCAAATTCTCCACACATGGAAATAGATATTCCTGCTTCATGAGCACCATTTATTGAAAGTCTTATAGCTTCTAGTACTGTTGGATTATATGTATCATATAAATGAGAAATATTTTCATTTCCTCTATCTACTGCTAATGTATATTGTGTTAAGTCATTAGTCCCTATTGAAAAGAAATCTACTTCTTCAGCAAAATTTCTAGCTCTAAATGCAACAGCAGGAGTTTCCACCATTATTCCTAAAGCTATATTTTCGTCAAATTTAGCTCCTTCAGCTATTAATTCAGCCTTACATTCTTCAAGTATAACCCTTGATCTTCTTATTTCTGTTATATCCATTATCATAGGAAGCATGATTTTAATATTTCCAAAAGCTGAAGCCCTTAATAAAGCTCTAAATTGAGTTTTAAGAATTTCAGGTCTATCTAAACATACTCTTATAGCTCTCCATCCTAAAAATGGATTTTCTTCTTTTGGAAGCTGCATATATGGAAGAGATTTATCTCCACCTATATCCATAGTTCTTATAGTAACTGGTTTTCCTTCCATTTTTTCTGCAACAGTTTTATATGCTTCAAATTGCTCTTCTTCTGTTGGAAATCTGTCATTATCCATAAATAAAAATTCTGTTCTATACAAACCTATTCCTGTAGCTCCATTTCTAAGTACACCATCTACATCTTTAGGTGATCCTATGTTGGCCCAAGCTCCTACTTTTATTCCATCTTTTGATACAGCTTCTTTATCTTTTAATTGTTTTAAAAGTTCCTTTTCTTCAGAATATTCCACTTTTTTAGCTTCATATTTTGCAATTTCTTCTGCTGAAGGATCAATAATAATATTTCCTTTTAAAGCATCAACTATTACAGTTTCTCCATTTTTTACAACAGAACATATATTTCCTGTTCCTACAACTGCAGGGAGTTCCAATGATCTAGCCATAATAGATGAATGAGCAGTTTTTCCACCAATCTCAGTTATAAAAGCTACTACATTATTTAAATCAATTTGAGCAGTATCAGATGGAGTAAGATCTTTAGCTGCTACAACTGTATCAGGTGGAAGTGAACTTAAATCTAAAATTTCCATTCCTACTGTATTATAAAGCCATCTTTTTCCAATATCTCTAAGGTCAGCTGCTCTTTCTCTTAAATATTCATCCTCTAAATTAGAAAGCATTTCACAATAATCATCTATTCCTCTTTGAAGTGCTGCTTCTGCACTTATTCCTTCATCTTCTATTATTTCTATCACTTCATCAAAAAGATCTTCATCTTCTAAAAGTGTGATATGTCCATCAAATATTGCTGCTTTATCCTCTCCTAATTTTTTAGCAGTTTTATCTCTTATTACTAATAATTGTTCTTTTGACTTTTCTCTTCCAGCTAACAGTTTTTCTTTTTCTTTTTCTGGATTACGATTTTTTCCTTCTTCAATAACAAGTTCTTTTTCCTGGTATAGAAATATTTTTCCTATTGCAATACCTGGTGATGCATCAATACCCTTCATTTGTCTACTCATATTTTTCCCTTTCTTTATTCATTTTATCAATAATTATAATTAGTCAAAAAAATAGAAGGCACTTAAACAGTACCTTCCATTAGCCTTAGTCTTTTAAATTTTCAAGAAGGTGAGCTAATTGTTCTACAGCTGTATCAGCGTCATCTCCTTCAGCATGTACAGTTATTTTAGTACCTTTTTTAACTCCTAATGAAAGCAATTTTAGTAATGAAGTTCCCTTAACTCTTTTTCCAGCTTCATTTTCTACTTCAATTTGAGAAGAAAATGTTTTAGCCAAACTTACAAATTCATTTCCTGGTCTAGTATGCAGCCCAGTCTCATTTTTGATTTCAACAGTTTTACTTGCCATGTTTCTTTCCACCCTCTTATCTAAAATTAATTGTATAAAAATTTTATTCTTATTATCAATAGACTACTTTATTTTACACTTTTTGTCAATATCTTTTTATTTCCATGTATTTTAAAAAAATGAAAATTTGTATATATAATTGACAAGAAAGCTAAGATAGTATAAGATAGGAGAGTAGTGGAAATTTAGAATTATAAGGGGGTTTTAGTATGGATATTAAAACTGTTAAGGACAATGCAAGGGAAAAAATGAAAGGTTTCTGTAATTTATGCAAAATTTGTGATGGTGTTTGGTGTTCCGGAAAAGTGCCCGGAATGGGCGGAACTGGTACAGGTGAATCTTTTAAAAATTCATATTTAAAATTGAAAAATATAAAAGTCGTAATGAGAACAATTCATGAGGCTACTGAACCAACTTTAACTACTAATATCTGGGGAAAAGAACTTTCATTTCCATGTTTAGGAGCTCCTATAACTGGAACTAAATTTAATATGGGTGGAGGAGTTACTGAAGAGGAATACTGTCTTGATGTAATAGGTGGAGCTATTGATGCTGGAACTATTGGAATGATAGGAGATACAGGGGATGCAAGCTGTTACACTGCTGGGCTGGAAGCTATAAAAGCAAATGGCGGAATGGGTGTTGCTGTTATAAAACCTAGAAGCAACGAAGAGATAATAAAAAGAATCAGACTGGCTGAAGAAGCTGGAGCTATTGCAGTAGGTGTAGATGTGGATGGTGCTGGTCTTATCACTATGAAACTATTTGGACAGCCTGTTGGTCCTAAATCTCTTACTGAATTGAAAGAACTTACTGCCTCTACTAAACTTCCATTTATGATAAAAGGAATTCTCAGTGTAGATGAAGCTG
This sequence comes from Fusobacterium sp., assembly GCF_032477075.1. NCBI lineage: Bacteria > Fusobacteriati > Fusobacteriota > Fusobacteriia > Fusobacteriales > Fusobacteriaceae > Fusobacterium > Fusobacterium sp. Next base: position 49,073 of record NZ_JAWDXO010000033.1, read on the forward strand.
AACTTTGTGTTGAAGCTGGTGTAGATACTATAGTTGTTTCTAATCATGGAGGAAGAGTACTCAATGAAACATTTGCTCCTTGTGATGTAATAGAAGATATAGTAAAAGCTGTAGGAAGTAAAATTAATGTTCTTGTTGATGGATCTGTCAGAGAAGGAGTTGATATTCTTAAATATATGGCTCTTGGTGCTAAAGGTGTCCTTGTAGGAAGACCTCTTATTTGGGGTTCTATTGGTGGAAGACAAGAAGGAGTTAAAACTATATTTGAAACTCTTAAAGGTCAGCTTACACAGGCTATGATTCTTACTGGTGTAAAAGATATAAACAAAATAGATAAAAAAATTATCAGCAAATAATTTCTGCTTCATAAGGAGAGCTTATGGATATATACAAAAGTACTATAGATGATAAAGAAAATTTTATTAAACTGAGAGTTTCTTTATTTAAAGAACTTAAAGAAATAGATGAAAGTACAGAAATAGAAGAATTAATAAAAGAAACTGGAAACTATTATACAACTCATATAGATAAAGATTTATTCTGCTGGTTTGCTAAAATAGATGATAATATAGCAGCTGTTGCTTCTATGTGTATATTTTGCAGAATACCTTATTTTCAAAATCCTGTTGGACTGGAAGGTTATATATTAAATGTATACACTCTTCCTGAGTATAGAAAAAAAGGAGCTGCCTCAAAACTTATAAATGAAATTATTACTTTTTCAAAAAACTCATCTTTAAAAAAACTATGGCTTAACTCCAGTGAAGCTGGAAAAGATATATATAAATCTTTAGGATTCACAGAAAATGATAATGAGATGGAATTATTTCTTTAAAAATGTAAGGGACTGTTCAAAATTTAAAATAGATCAATTATAAAAAAAGCTGAGTAACATTTAAAAAAAATGTTTCACTCAGCTCTCTTTTTTGTATAATATAGTTACCACCCTAATTATACAAAGGAGACATACA
>NZ_JAWDXO010000034.1 GCF_032477075.1 Fusobacterium sp.
ATATGATAAAGATGAAAAAACAGCAGATAATGTAGGAAATAAAATAGAAGAAATAAAGGCAGGAGAAGAAAAAGACTACAATGAATATCTAGCTTCAATCAAAGATAAGTATAAGGATCTACCAAGTCTGGAAGAATCAAAAGAGTTAGAAAATAGAATTCCTGATGAATATAAAGAAAACTTGGCATTAACAACCACAATAATAATAGGTGGAGTAGTTTTAATAGGGAGTTACTATTCTGGACAAAAAACAGAGGAATATTTAAATTCAGAAGAAGGTAAAAGAGCTTGGAGTAAGTTTGAAGAAGACTTAAAAGAAGAATGGGAAGCTAAGAAAAATAAAGGAATAGCTTATGCAGAATTTTACCAAGCTTCCTTAGAAACATTTTTAACTGATAAAATAGGAATAAAAGATATTGCAATTGGAACAGGAAAAGGTATTGATGATACGCTAACATTTCCAGGTTCAAAACCTGTTGAATTACCTACTCATACAGGAAATACAGGTAAATTACCAGAAGAAATACTTATACTTCCACCAACATCGCTAGATGATGGAAAAGAATTTGAAAGACCAATGGTAGATCCACTTCCAGAAGCAAAAGATAAAGATGATTTAACTACAGCAGATAAAAATCCACCAAAGCTGAATAACAATCACATTTATTTTATAACTGCTGAAGGGACATTAGAAGTAAAAAATACTGATATGCCAAAAGATTATACATTAAATGAAGATGGAACTGTCGTAGGTCCTAAAGGAGGAGAGTATAAACAGGCAGGTTACACAGAAGATGGAAAAGTCATATTTGTAAATAATAAAGAATTTTTCTTATTTGAAGGTGGAGAGAAAAAAGCTGTATCTTCTCCAGGAACAGGAGGAATTATCCAAACTGGATTAACAAGACCTCCATTAACAAAAGCAACAAAAGATAAAATTACTGCTAGATATACTGATAATGGTGATGGAACATTTACATATAATGAAACTGATGAAATAATTCAAGGACCAATAGATTATGGACATATATATAGTTGGGAAAATAGAAGGTTAATAAAAGCAGCAGAGTCATTAGGAATGGATCAAAAAACATTTAATCAATATGTAAATAGCAGAGATAATATATTCCAATATGAAAATCATGATGAAAATGTAAGTCATAAAAATGAAAAACCTGGAAATAGTTTAGAAAAAGATATTGTAGAGGATATGAAAAATTTCTTAAAGGAGTAGAAATAGAATGACAAAAAAAGAGAAGGAAGAACTAGAAAAAGAAAAATTTGAAATTAGCTTTGAAGCATACAAAACGTTACGTGTTGGTGATTTAGAAAAAGTAGATGAAATATTTAAAAGTAAAAAAGTAGATATTTTTGAAATAACAGATTCTAAAGCAAACTGGCTACATGAGGTATTAAAAAGCATGCCAAATGATACTCCTATAAAAACAGTAAAGTATCTAATAGAGAAAGGAGTATCTCCAACAGCAAAAGATTATTATGGGATGACACCACTTCATTATGCAATGAGAGGAAAAAATATAGAAGCAGCCAAAATATTATTAGAAGCAGGAGCAGACCCAAATGCAAGAGATATTAAAGGAAGCTTGATTCCATTTAAAATGGCTTGCTGTATATACCCTTTCAATAAAGAATTGGTAGAGTTATTTCTTCAGCATGGGGCAGATATATATATTACGGATAATGTAACAGGTGAACCTTACTTAGATATGTTGAATAAGTCAAAACTTGAAGAAAGAAAGGATGTAAGAGATTTTTTAAATGAATATGAAGCTAAATTAAAAGCAGAAGGAAAACTGCCTCCTAAACCTGAAAGAAAAGTACCAATATTAGATATACCTCTACATGATGGAAAATCAGAAATTGTAGTAAAAGCATCAGATAACTGGTTGGACCAATATAAAGAATTATGGAAACTACTGGTTCCAAAACAAGGAAAAGCTATAACAATTCAAGGAGAGGTAATTAGAATTTGTGGTAGATTGGAACATGAGATTTTAGATAATGGAAGAATAAATTGGGATAATGATTTTGAATTGATGTGCAAAGAGTTGAGAAAATATTTACTTACATATGGAAATTTACTATCAGAAGAAGAAAATAAAAAGATAAAAAATATTATTTTGAAAATAAAAAAAGATACAGTACAAGAAAAAGATTTTGATAAATTAACAGAGCTTTGTACAAAATGGATTTTGTTAAATAGAGTACCAGTAAAGCTGAAAAAAGTTCCATATAATAGATAAAATTAATGTTTTATAGGTAGCCTAATTAATTTTAGGCTACTCATTTTTTCTTTTGGTATCTTATTATATTTTTTTATTAATTAATTTTTAAATTTACTACTTTTTAAGGAATAATGAAACTATTCTTATAGATTTTCTAATAGTTTCCAACCTATGTCACTTACCCCTTCTTCCAGTCCTAATTCCCTAACAAAAGATTCTAATAAATTATCCTTTTTTCCTTTAGAAAATAATGTTGCTTTTATTTGAATTTTTTCTTCATTTATTTGATCACCTTTTAGATCAATTAACAAAAAATCTTTACTTTTAATTTTTTTCAGTATTCCAGCTCTAAAATTAAATTCGTCTTTTTCTAAACAAGTAAAAGAAATTTGATAATAATTTTCTGAGTCATCAAAAAAATTAAATACTTTAATTTTTCTAGATAAAAACTGTAAAAGTATATTGCTCAATGTTAAAATAATAGTAGCAATTATAGCATAATTATGATTACCAGAACCAGAAAGAATTCCAATAGCAGCAGTACACCAAATAGTTGCAGCTGTATTTATTCCTCTTATACCAATTTCATTTTTAAATATTATACCACTTCCCAAAAAACCTACTCCTGTAACTATTTGTGCTCCCATTCTGACTGTATCATTAGAATTAATAGAAAGAGGATACAGAATAAACATAGTTGTTCCTAAACAGACAAGTACATTGGTTTTTACTCCTATAGTATGCCCAGTTATTTGTCTTTCCAGCCCAATTAAAAATCCTAAAAATGAAGATAAAAGCAGTCTTAATATAAAATCAAATAAAGTCATTTTTCCTCCTTTAATTTAGAAATAATAATATCACATAAAATATTTTTAAAAATTATAACTTTAAAAAATTTTATTTGTAACAGATATTTTATTAATAAAATTCTTTTAGATTCTTTGTTTTATATACATTTTATCATATCTTGATATGCTTTTTCTTGTATTTTCTTTACAGCTATAATATATTTCTCTTAAATCCTATTCAATTTTTTTAAGTGAGAGAAGAACATTTTTAAAATTAAGAAGTCATTTTAAGAACTTGTTTAATTAATTCATTTAATATTATTAACATCTTTAGTTGAGTTTATTATTTAATTTATTTATACTGTTTACTATTAGAAAAAAATCTTGACTTTTTATGAAAAATAGTATAAAATTAATTTTATACTAAATTTGTAATTTATACAAATTTATAAATGATTAATTTGAAGGAGGACAAGTGTTTATAAAAAATATTCTCAACAATAGTATGAGAAAATACAAAAAAAATATTTTTTTAATTGGTTATTTTTTAATGCTAACAAAATTCTCCTTTGGTGCTACTATTGAAGAAAATCATATTAATAATGACTTTATTTACTATAATCATTCTGATGAAAGCAACAAAGCTCAATCTGTTATTGATAAGGATAATACACACTTAATAAATAATGGTACTCTTGCTGTGACTCACTATGGGGAAAATTATGACCCTGAATCAGGTGGCAGTATGGTAATGAATGCAGGTAATGGGATTATTATTTTGGATTTAATGAATAACATTGTTATAAATAATAATGGTCTCATAGAAGGGATAGTAAAAAAATATAATAACCTACCAGACAGCTATATTTATAATGCAGGTAATGGAATTCATATGATGCTTGGTAATATTAAAACACTAAATAATTCTGGTTATATACAAGGAGGTATATATGCTGATGAAGAAACTCCATATATAAACGCTTCATACGCAGGTAATGGAGTATACAGCTATTTTACTAAAAGTATAATTAATACTGGAAATATAATAGGAAATAGCTATATTAACCGTTATAGCCAGGAAGAATATGTTATAGGTACTTCTACAAGTTATAATACCAATGGAATTCAAAGTGATTTTCATACAACTGCTAATAGCGGAAATATAATAGGAAATCTTATTATAAATCAAAATTTTTCTACTATTAATGATTTTAATTCATCAATTTCTAGTACTGCTAATGGGATTTTTTCATTTAACATGAAAGAATTATATAACAATGGAATTATAAGTGGTAATCTTGCACTTAGTAACTATACTTTAGCAGAGAATTATGGTGGATATTTTGTGTATTCTGGAAATGGAGTTTATGGAAGTTATAATAATGTTGATATTATTGAAAATAATGGGATTATTGAAGGTAAAACTCATCATTATAGAGAAAATAACAAAGGTGAAATTATTGCTATGCAAAGTGGAAATGGAGTTTTTGTCCATTACATAACAGAGCTTAATAATAATGGAACTATCTCTGGTAACTCAGATTATGAAGCTGCAGAACATTCATCTCAATGGTATGGGAATGGAATAGGTGGCAGTAATGTAAATTTAATTAATAATAGTGGTGTTATTAAAGGAAATAAAAATGGAATTGAAATTGAAAATATTGAAGTTTTAAATAATAATGGAATCATAATAGGTCAAAACATTATTATTTCTAATGAAATAAAAGAAAATAATAATAATGGGATATACATCAATATAGATGATTCTGGAAATATAATTAATGTAACAAATGGCATAAATCAAAATAGACCTGACAATATTATTAATGCTAAACTTTCAGATGATGGTATGGATAGCTTCATTACTGTTGACTCTGCTGGTAAGTTCTCTGATAAAATAATTAATGGTGCTGGTATTAATAATAGTACACTAAACATTGACAAGTCTGTCAGTTTACATTTATCAGACTCTATAGTTAATGCATATGGAACAGCTCTTTATATGAATATGGATGCTCAAGTGGATGCATATAATACCATTTTTAATGGTGGTGGTATTAATAATGACAAAGACATCATAAAAATACAAAGTAATTCAGATCTTAGTTTGACAGGGATTTCTATTGTTAACGGAAAAATAGGTATCAATGGGAATAATTCTACTATTTCTATAGGCAATTTTGTTCAATTGAATGGTGATATAATTTCTAACGGAAAATTTAATACTATTTATTTAGGGAATTCTGAAACTAATCAGCTTTCTAAAAGTAATGATTCCAATAGTTTAAATATATTTCACAATATTAGTAACTTTCAAAACATACATATAGAAAGTAATGTTACTTTACATGAAAGTTCTCAGATAAATTCAGGAGATATAAGAATAGAAAAAGGAAAATTAGTAGTAAGAGTCGATGGAACGAAAAGAGATGATACTAACAGAATAACAGGACATGCTTTATATTCACATGTTGGAAAAATAGATGTTATTGGAAATATTCCTGAAGAAATACCCAATGCTGATTGGGGAACAGTAGATGCAGAATATGCTAAATTAATTTTTAAAACTAATGGACTGGCACAAGGAACTATTATTGCTATGGATGGTACTGATATCAGTGAGATAAATGACTGGAATCTTGGGACAACTAGTATAGTAAATACAGCTCGAAAAGAAGGAAATGACATTATTATTGATATAAAAAAAATTGATGATATTTTCACTCCGCCAATTATAGAGCCAAAACCTCCAGTTGTTGATCCAAAACCTCCGGTTATAGACCCAGATCCTCCAATTATAGACCCAGAAGAACCTAATGATATAAAAAATGATTTGGGACCTATATATGATTCAATAGTAAATGGCAATCAATTACCAAATCTTGACCCTACTACTAATATTGAAGATAAAATATCAGAAGATGCTAAAAAAAGTTTATTATCATTATTAGATCAGATATATGCAAATAACCCTTATAGTTTTATTGGGAATATATCGTTAGAGAGTACAAGATTATACAGAAAAAATATTTTCAACAATAAAGCACCTGATGAAAATCAGTGGATAACATCAGGACAAGTAACAAATTCAAGGGATAAGTATAAAAATAATAAAAGATCTTATAAATATGGTGTTGAGTCTTTTAGTGATAGTTATCATAAAAAGTTAGATACTACAAGTATATTAGCTACTGCGGAATATGGGATAAATGAAAGTTTATCTTTAGGAATAGCAATGGGAGGTTCTCACCAAAAGTTATCAATATCTAATGATTCAAATGTGAAAGGAAATACTTATTATACTGGAATATTTGGTAGGAAAGAAATTAGTAACTTTACTTTTACTACTGGAGTTGGATATCAATATGGAAGTTATGAAGTTAATAGGAATATTAGAAATAATTATCAGACAATAATTAATTATGGAGATGTTAAAACTCACTCTTTTGATATGTATTTAGATGGTAAATATACATTTCAATTTGAAAATGGATTTATAATTGAACCAAATATAAGACTTTCTCAAACTTTTATTAATCAGAAAAAGGTTTCAGAAAAAAATAATTCATTAGCTATTGATGTAGACAGAAAAAATTATTCTGTACCACAGATTGATTTAGGAATGAATTTTTCCAAATCTATTCCACTTAATAAATCAGTAGTTACTACTACTCTTGGTGTAGGATATAGCAAAAACTTAGGTTCTGAAAACAAAGAATTAACAGGAAAAATGAAAGATAGTACAAATTTTAATTTTTTAGGCAGTAATTTGAATGATGATTCATATTACATCAATTTAAAAGTACAAGTAGAAAATAAAAATGGAGTATCATACAATGTTAATGCTGGTATTCAGCAAGGAAAAAACAAACAAGAGAATGTTAATGTTGGAATTGGAATTGGATATAGATTTTAAAAATTTTTAAATAGCCTAGTTGTTACTAGGCTATTTAAATTTAAGTCCATCTTCTTTGGATAATGAAGGGATATTTTTTATAGCTATTCTACTAAATCTAAATAAATTTCCTTTTCTCCATAGATATACACAAAGCAGATATGAGATCCATTATTTTAAATATTAATTATATTAATTTTGGTTCTCTTCACTTATTTCATGAGCTGTTTCATGACTTCTTTCCCACTTTGTTTCTTTGGAAGTATTATTTTCATTATCTGCTTTTTTAGTAAAATCATATCTTCTTTCATCCTTATTTTCTTTTTGCATATTCATTTCTTTTTTTGGCATACCCATTTCTACAGGTTTTCCTTCACCTGCCTCTGCATATATAACTCCATTTGAGCAAATCATAATCATTAATGTAGATAAAATTATTGTTATTTTTTTCATTTTGTTGCCTCCTTTATTTTTTATTTGTATATTAAAATACTTCAAAATGATATATATTGTTATTCTTTAATAATTTCATTTTCCTTTTTTTCAGACAATTTATTAACAAAAATTGATTTATATAGCATGTTTAGAGTTAATTATTTTATAATTATATTTTATTAAAGGTATTTATTAAAAAAATATAAAAGTTAAAGTATAGTAATCAAATAAGAATTATTAGTTGGAATTTTTATTTAGTGGAAGTGTTATTAAATGCAACTTTCATAAAAGTTTATAAAATGAAGCAGAAAGAGATAAACGATTTTTTTATATAAATAAATTTTAAAAATTGAATAGTTTAAAAAGAAAAGTATGATATTAAAAAATATATAGCCCATATAATTTTAAGAATAAAAATTCTAAATTACATGGGCTATATATTTTAAATTAAGTTTAAATTAGATAGGAAAATAGTAATTCTAAAGATAAAAATTTTGTCATTTAGAATTGTTATTTAATAAAATTAGTCATTATTTTCTCTTCATATTCTGGGTTTGGTATATTCATTTTTTTCCCAGCTTCTATACATTTTAACAACCATGCCATATTTTCACCAAGAGTACGCATTATTTGTAATCCTTCTTTATCTTGCATTACATCTTCTGGAGTAAATCCATGTACTTGGTTCCAATAATTAGATGAAACAATAGGCATATTACTGATTGTAAAATACTTATTTAGCTGATCAAATGCAGCTGTAGAGCCTGCACGGCGACAGGAAACTATAGAAGCTCCTAATTTTCCAGCCATTTTTTCTCCTGCTGAAAAGAATAATCTGTCTAAAAATGCAGTTAAACTTCCATTAGCACTTGCATAATATACTGGTGAACCAATAATCAGCCCATCTATTTCAGCTGATCTTTCTGTTATTTCATTTACTTTATCATTCCAGATACATTTTCCTGTTTCAAAGCATTTAGAGCAGGCAATACATCCAGCAATAGGTTTTTTTCCAAGGTACACAATCTCTGTTTCTATTTCATGTTTGTTTAGGACTTTCTCTACTTCTCTCAATGCAGTATAAGTACATCCTTTCTCGTTTGGGCTTCCATTTAGTAACATTACCTTCATTTTAATTTCTCCTTTAATAAATTAATTTTAATATATTGTTAAAAATTAAGAAGAATATTTCCTGGTTAACTATTTCAAAATTAATAACTTTCTAAAATAGTTCTTCCTTCTTTTTTACTAAATATATTTTGATTTTCCTTTCTCATTATACTATAATTTTATCATATAGAATTATATATTTATATTTGATATAAAATAATTAAATAAAAAGATAGTGAGGAAATATGAAAATATATGATTTAACACACAAAATAGAAAATAATATGCCAGTATATTGTGAGATGGAAAAACCTGATATAAAGCAGCTTTTTTCTTATAAAAAAGATGGAGTAAACATAGTTGATTTGGGTCTTACTTCGCATCTTGGAACTCATTTAGATACTCCCTTTCATATCTTGGAAAATGGAAAAAATATCTGTGATTTTTCCATTGATACCTTTTTTGGAAAAGGGTTGTGTATTTTCTTTAAGAATTTAGATACTCTTGATTTTAAATTATTAAAAAACATTGATTATTTATTAATTTATACTGGTTGGGATAAATATTGGAATGAAGAAAAATACTTCAAAAATTATCCAGTTATTTCAAAAAGGTCAGCTGAAAAAATAGCAAACTCACATTTAAAAGGAATTGGGATAGATTGTATTTCACCAGACAGCTATGTTTCAAAAGAATTAGAAAATCATAATATACTTTTAAAAAGTGATAAGATAATAGTGGAAAATTTATGTAAATTAGAAAATCTTTTAGAAAAAGAATTTTATTTTTCATGTATGCCATTAAAAATAGCTGTGGATGGCTGCCCTATCAGAGCTATTGCAATAGAAATGTAAAGAGGAGCTAACTTACTGTTGCCCTCTTTTTTCTTTCCTTTCATTTTTAATTATTTTATAACAAATCAAATAAATTTTATTTTAATTTATTTCCTTATAATTATTTATTTGCAAGAACTTATTTTTTATACATAAAATATACAATTTAAATTATATATTTATATAATTAAAGTGATTTAGAATTTGTATAGTTCAAAAAAGTATGATTACAAGAAGTTTAATAATTAAAAAAAGTATATGATATAATATTTTTATACATAAAACAATTAAAAAATGATAATATTTAAAATATACATTTAGAATATAGTTTGTAAAAATGATGAATTAAAATGTGAATTAATGATAAAAGAAATATATAAAAAAAGAATTTTACAGAAATAAATGAAATAAGATTTTTTGAATAATATAAAAAAATATAATAAAGTTATAGAAAGGACATGCATTAAAAGTTTTGCTGGGAGAGATCTGATGAAAATCAAGGGGATATGTTTTTGGCTTTTTCTAGTGTTTAGTTATTGTGCTCATGCTAATCAACAAGAATTAATCCGGGAAGAAAGAAGAAGGCAGTCAGAAGAAATAAGGAAGTTAGAAAAAAATGAACTGAAAGATAAAGTCAAATTAAATGAGATAGAAGAAGATGTCCAGGCTATGGGGAGTGAAATAAGAAATATTGTTATTGAAGGAAATACTATATTAAAAAAATCTGAAATTGAAGTTTTAAAAAAAAGATATATAGGTAAAAAAGGTGGAAAAAATATATTAAATCTGATGAAAGAACTTGAAAATCTATATCTTGAAGGTGGTTATATTTCTGTTAGAGTAAAAATAGATATGGAGAAATCAAAGATTCCAGAAGGAGAAATATTTTTAAAGGTAATAGAAGGTCATCTAGAAGAAATTAGATTTAAAGATGAAAAAAATAAGAAAAAACTAAAAATTTTTACCTCTTTTCCTATCTCTAAAGGAAAAGTATTAAATATAAATGATCTTGATCAAGGGATAGACAATCTCAATTCAGTTTCTTCAAATAATGCAAGATTAGATATTACAGCAGGAAATGAGCTGGGAGGAAGCATAGTAGAAGTAGATAATCATAAAAGAAAAAAGATATCTGGAGTTGTAAATTATAATGATTTGGGTCAGAATTCTACTGGTAAGGACAGAATAAAATTCTCTCTTATTTTTGAAGATATTGCAGGTATAAATGATACTTTTATAAGTACTTATCAGCGAAAACTTGGAAGTAACAGAAGGTATAAAGATAATGAAAACTTCTCTTTCTATTACAGAGTACCAATAAAATATTGGGAATTTTCAGTATCAAAAGATCATTCTGAATATCTTTCTACAATAAAGTCATTTGCTCATACCTATGAAATAACAGGAGTTTCAAAGAATATGAATTATTCTGCAAGAAGGATAATAGGCAGGAACAGTAATGGAAAAACTTCTATAGGAGTAACTTTAACAAATAAAGAAACTAAGAATTATTTTGATGGGATAAAATTGATTACAAGCTCAAGAAAACTTTCTGTATTAAAAATAGATGCAAATCATAATAGAAGATTTTTTAAAGGAGTTCTTTATGGAAACTTTACTTATCATGAAGGAATAAAAAACTTTGGAGCGGAAAAAGATGAAGATAAAGGAGATTCTTCTCCAAGAGCACAATTTCAAAAATATACTGCTGATTTGAGTTGGTATAGACCATTTATGATAAAAAATCAGAGATTTTCATATAGAGTCTCTTTCAGTGGGCAATATTCTGATGACATCCTTTATTCTTCTGAAAAGTTAGGAATAGGGGATGATACTACTGTAAGAGGTTTTAAGGAAAATTCAATAATGGGTGATAAAGGTTTTTATGTAAGAAATGAAATTGGATATAACTATAGGTTTTTAGAACCATTTATTGCTTATGATTATGGGAGAGTAAAAGATGTATATAAAGATGAATATTATGAGAAAAATGGAAGTGAGATGAGTGGAGCAACAGTAGGAGTGAGAATGTATTTGAATAATTTTGATATGAGCTTTTCATATTCAAAACCTTTAACAGCTCCATCATATATAAAAAAGAATACACATGAAATATATTTTAGTATGAGCGCTAGATTTTAGACATTTTAAGGGGGAAGATTAAAATGGAGATATTAAAAAATAAGCTGCTGAAAAGATTGATAATCTATACCTACATCTTTTTTAGTATCTTTACACAGGCAGCAATGGCAGCTGCAAAAACAGTTGATCAAAACAGGAATCAACAGGTAAACGTAGAGAAAGCACCAAATGGAGTTCCAATAGTAAATATTAATGCTCCCAATAAGAATGGAGTTTCTCACAACTATTTTAAAGAGTATAATGTTGGAAAAGAAGGAGTCCTCTTAAATAATAGCAGTAAGGAAAATAATAAAACTCAGTTGGGAGGAATTATTCAAGGAAACTCTAATCTGAAGGGAAGAGAAGCTGATGTTATTCTGACAGAGGTTACAGGTGTAAACAGAAGTAATATAGAAGGATATACTGAGGTAGTTGGAAAATCAGCTGAATATATTTTAGCAAATCCAAATGGAATATATTTAAATGGAGCAGGCTTTATCAATACCCCAAGAGTAATACTTACAACTGGAAAATCTATAACAGATGAACTTGGAGATTTAAAAGGATTTGATATAGATGATGGAACAGTAGTAGTAGGAAGTCAGGGAATAGATGGAAAAAATGTAAGAATGGTAGATATTGTTTCAAGGACAGCAGAACTGAATGGAGCAGTTTATGGTGGAGAAGAAGTAAATGTTGTTTTAGGAAGAAATGAGTATAACCATGAAACAAGAGAAGTGAAAGCCAAGGCTGAGAAAGAAGGAGATAAGCCTAAAGTGGCTCTGGATGCAAAAGCATTAGGGTCTCTTTATGCTGGAAAAATATATCTTCAAAGTACAGAAAAAGGTGTTGGAGTAAATAGTCAGGGAGAGATGCTGGCAGGGTCAGGAGATCTTGAGATAGATGTCAATGGAGATTTGATATTAAAAGATGCTCAAGCTAAAAATGATATAAAAATTAAAGCAGATAATGTAAGAATACAGGAAAAAGCTATTGCAGAAAATAATATTAATATAAACTCTAAAGATATAGTGAATACTGGAAATATATCTTCGAATAAAAATATAGAAATAAATAGTTCAAATGTTGAAAATAAAGGAAATATAACTTCAAAAAATATAAATATATCTAATAAAGAGAAGATTGTTAATACAGGGAAAATTTCAGCTGATAATGTAATAATATCTTCAAAAGATATGGAAAATAAAGAACTTACTGCAATAAATGCAGATATCACTTTAAGTGGAAATTTAAAAAGTGAATCATTGAAAGCAGTAGAAAATTTAAATATTAAAGCAAAAAATATAGAGAATACAGGAACTATAGCAGCTAATAAAAAAGTGAAAATTGAAAGTACTAATCTAGTAAATAAAGGAAATATAAGTGCGGATAATATAGAAATAAAAAATGAAAATAATATTTTAAATGAAAAAAATATAATATCTTCTTCAATTAGTATGACATCAAAATCTCTATATAATAATGGTTTTGTACAGGCTGATATTTTAACTTTAAAAATGACAGATTATTTGGAAAATAGCGGAAGTATTTTAGGTAAAACGATTCTACTGAATGCTAATCAAATATTGAATAAAGGAACTATTTATGGAGAAAATTACCTGACTCTTACATCTTCTAAATATGTTAATGAAAGTTCTGGAATTATAGCTGGAGGGCAACTTTTTATAAATGGTATTGGAGACAATGCTGGAAATATAACAGGTGACAAATTAATTTTTACTGGAAAAGAGATTAAAAACAGTGGAAATATAACAGGAGAAGATACACTTGATATTACTGGTGATTTAAATAATACTGGAACTGTTCAAGGAAAAAATCTGGTAAGTATAACTGGAAATATAGACAACAGTAAAAATATAAAGAGTGAAAAAGAATTAAATATATCTGGAAATATATTAAATACTGGGTATATATATAGTGAAAATGCAGATATAAAAGGAAATATAACTAATAGTGGAGATATTTTTTCTCTTTTAAATATGAAGATAACAGGAGATATAGCTAATAATAAAAATATAAGCAGTGGTAACAAGCTTGAATTATTAAGTGATAACATTCTAAATAATAGCAGAATATCAGCTTTAGAAATTTTAATTACTGGAAAAAAACTTGTAAATAATGGATCAATAACTTCAGACACAGGAGTTTTTAATGTTTATGATCTTGCAAATTCAGGAATTATATATGGTAAGAAAAGTATTACTATTTCAGGAAACAAAATTGTGAATACTAAACTTATTCAAAGTTCAAATAATTTATATTTAATTTCAGTGGATATAATGAATAAAGGAGATATATTTTCTGGAAATAATATGAATATTACTTCTCAATTTTTCAATAACAGTGGAAGAATAATAGGAGATGGAGATTTAAAATTTGATACTGATAATTCTATTGAAAATTCTAACTTGATTCAGGGAAATAACATAACACTTAAAGAAATAAATAATAGTGGAAAGCTTATTGCGAAAGAAAACATAAAAGCTTCTAAAGTAAAAAATACTGGAACTATCTCTGCTTTGAAAGACTTTCAAGGGGAAGGACTGTTGAATTTTCTTTTTGGAAAATTAATTCTTGGAGAGAATTTAAGTCTTGAAAAAGAGCTCCTCAATGAAGGAATTATTTCAGTGAAAGGGGATATAACAGCAGAAAATGTTTCTAATACTGGAAGTATGATTTCAGATAGAGATATAAGGTTAAAAGAATTAGATAATAATGGTGGAACTATTGAAGGAAGAAATATAGAGATAAAAAATACGGCAATCCTTAATAATTTATCTGGAGATATAAGGGTATTTGATAATGATTCTGTTTTGTCTATTCAAGCAGAAAATATTCAAAATATAGGTGGAAAGATACAATCTCAAGGGCAGCTTGAACTCAATATTTTTAATCCTTTTATCCTTGAAGGGAATTACACAGGAAATGGACTTTTAAAAATAACAGCAGTATCTCTTATTGCAAAAACAAACATAGAAAATAGTGGAGATATAGAGCTTAATTTATCTGGAGATTTCCTAAATAATAATAAATTTGTCAGTGGAAAGAATATAACTATAAATGCAGTGAACTTAGTAAATAATAATATATTAGGAAGTACAGAAAGTTTCACAGTTAATCTTTTAGGAAAACTAGATAATTTTAACAGTTTAATTTTAGGAAATGGAAATAATACAATAATAACTGGTGAAAGTATTTTTAATAATGGAGCTTTAACTTCACACAATAATCTAAATATAAATTCAAAGGATCTAATAAATAATGGACAGATAATTTCTGGAAATAATTTGATTTTAAATACAGAAAATATATTAAATGGAAATTATTCACTGCTATATTCAAAGAATGATATGAATATATTCTCAAAAGAAGATCTCATTAATGATAAAGGAGAAATATATTCTGGGAATAATATAGAGATAAAAGCTCAGGGTAAAGTTCAGAATATTACTGGAGTTATACAGTCAATAGGAGATATTTATATAGAAGCTGTTCAAATTGAAAACCTTGGAGAAAACTCTTCTGCTATTGAGGAAATACCAGTTTATGCAACTGCAGAAAATGATTATATAAATACAATGGCATATATTTCATCTGGAAAAAGTATTACTTTAAAAACTATGGGAGATATTATAAATAGAGAAGGAAATATTTTAGCAGACAGAGATGTAAATATAGCAGCATATAGATTGATAAATGGAAACTATACAGGGAGTGTTACTATTGTTTCTCAATATTATTCTGAAAATGGAGTAACAGAAACTGACAAGAGAACAAAAATATCAGCAGGGAATAACTTGAATATATCTGCTATAAAGGTAGGAGATGGAATTTTATCAAAAGAGAGAAATATAGTGAATATTAAAGATATAAATATGGAGCAGGTAATTTTGGACAGCAGTAATGTTGAAAGAATTGGAACGATTGATACAGAAAATTATATTACAATTACTGAGGAAGATAAAGAATTATTTGTTGTAAACAAAGATTTGATAAATTCAAAAGATATTTCAATAAATTCAAAAGAGAAAATAAATGTAGGAGAAGATGAAATACCAGTTGTAAATAATTATATTTCAAATGAAAAAAATCCTGAATTTAAATATCTGATAGAAACAAATATAAAATTTATAGATATGGGTTATTATCTTGGTTCAGACTATTTATTTGGGAAAATAGGATTTAATCCTGAAAAAGATATCAGACTTTTAGGAGACTCATTCTATGAATCAAGAATAGTAAATAGAGCTATTCTTGAAAATACAGGAAAGAGATATTTAAATGGAGCTGCAAATGAAAAAGAACAGATGCAGATATTATTGGATAATTCTGTAAAAGCTATGGAAGATTTTAATCTATCTATTGGAGTAGCTCTTACAAAAGAACAGATAAACAATCTTAAAGATGATATCATATGGTATGTAGAAGAGGAAATAGAGGGAGTAAAAGTTTTAGTTCCAAAGATATATCTTTCTAAAGAAACTCTTGCTTCATTAGGAAAAATTAAACTAAAATAATATCTAAAGGGAAAATAAATACTTTAGAAATAAAAATATAAAGTATGGTAGAAGTAACTTTAAATATAGAAAAGATTTTGATAAATTTGTATATTGACAATTTTAAAATTCTGATTCTATAAAATAATTAAATGTAGAGAGTAAGTCTCATTTGAAAAAAGATAAAAATTAAAGAAGCTCAAAATGATATATTGGAAAATTAAGGCTGTAGTTTTAACTACAGCCTTCTGCTATTCTTATAGAAGAAATTCATTATCTGAAGCTGGCATATTTTTTATAATATCATGTAAAGTGAGAATAAAGTCTTGAGCATAGCTGCTTTTAACCCTTTCAGCAGAGTGGATAAGGATATCTCTAGTAATCATTGGATGGATTGTACATACTTTTTGTACTAGATGATTTTTTTCTAATATGTATTCTGGGAGCATAGGTACCCACATAAAAGCTCCCCTTACATTTGTCAGAAGATTTATATGGCTGCCTCTGTCATAGACATATATACATTTAGAAGAAGCAGGAGTTTCAAAATCTTTTACAGTAGGGATTTTAGTATCTCCTGATACAATTTCTATATAATCAATCAGCATTTCAAAAGGTATTTTTTCTAAGGCAGCAAGAGGATGGCTGTCTGAAAATGTTATAAGCATTTCAAATTCCCATAGAGGTTCAAAGATTATATTTTTACTTTCCAATAATGAAAGAAAATAGCTTTCATGTATATTCTGATAACGAATAATACCAATTTCAGCATTACCACTTGCCACTTCATTTATAACATTTAAAGAATTTGTTTCATTAAATGTAATATTCATATCTTTTTTATTTTCAAGATTATTTATAAATTTAGAAATAGCAATTGTAATATATGTAGCTCTGTGAACAGCAATACTAAGAAACACTAAAGATTTTGAAGAGGTTTTATAAAAAGATTCTAATTCATTTACTTGTGATATTATTTTTGCAGCCTTAGCAAGAAATTTTTCTCCTTCTCTAGTGGGCTGCACTCCTTTTTTAGTACGATAGAAAATAGAAACACCAATTTCTACTTCTAAGTCTTTGATAGCAGCACTAAGATTAGGCTGCCCCATATACAGATTTTTTGCAGCTTTATTTATTGACCGAGTTTTATTTACTTCAAGAACATATTTCAAATGCTGCATATTCATATAGAACACTCCTTTTTTATGGATTAGTTATATTTTTATCATATAACAAGATATCTAAATTATAGATTATACAGAAAATATTTTCAATGTTAAAATAAAAAAGATTAGATAAGGGAAAAGTTTGTATATAAAAGTATATTGTTAGAAAAGGGGATGAATGGGTATGAAAGAAAAGGTAGCAGTATTAGGTGGAGGAAATGGAGCACATGCAGCTGCAGCAGATATGGCAAGAAGAGGTTTTGAAGTTCATATGTTTGAAGATGAGAAATTTGCTGGAAAAATGCAGAAAGTTTTTGAAACTAGAGAAATAATTCAGCATGGAGTATTGGGAGAAGGAATCGGAAAGCTTTCTATGGTGACTACAGATATAGCTGAAGCTATAAAAGGAGTAAAGTATATAATAATGGCAGTACCAGCATTTGGACATAGCTATTATGCAGATCTTTTAATAGATCATCTGGAAGATGGACAGATAATATTAATTCTAGCAGGAACATTTGGTTCTCTTATTTTCTGGAACAAAATGAAAGAAAAAAATATAAAAAAAGATGTAGCATTTGCTGAAACATATACACTTCCATATGATACAAGATTAATAGGACCTGGAGAATCTATGGTAATGGGAATTCATGAACCTGTTAAAACAGGGGTAATGCCAGCTAAAAAAACAGAAGAAGTATTAAGAGAGTTAAAAAAATTCTATGATGTAGAAGCTGCTGAAAGTGTTATTGAAAGCGGACTATTTACATTGAACCCTGTTGTTCATGTGCCTGGATGTATAATGAATGCTGGAAGAATAGAGCTTATGCAAGGAGAATTCTGGTTCTATAAAGAAGGAATAACTCCATGTGTAGGAAAGGTAACAGAAGCATTAGATGAAGAAAGAATGGAGATAATCAAAAAATTTGGATATAAACCAGTATCAGTAGTTGATTCATTGGCAGCAGCTGGAAGTGTAAAAACTAACATTTATGAAGCTATTACTAAGAATGAGCAGTTTGGAAAAATAAAAGGACCTGATGGGTTAAAAAATAGATACTACACAGAAGATATTCCTTATGGACTAGTAGGGTGGTCAGTACTAGCCGAGCTGGTAGGGATAAAAACACCTATAATGGACTCATTAATTACAATAGGAAGTATAGCTATGGGACAAGATTGCAGAGCTACAGGAAGAAAACCAGAAGAACTGGGGATAGCTGGAATGAATTTAGAACAGATAAAAACATATCTATATGAAGGATAAAAATAAAGAAAACTATAGAAGGAGAGTAGAAAGAATGGCATTTCATGAGATTAAACCAATAGAATTAAATGAGAATACTTTTAAATTATTTTCAAAAGACTGGTTTTTAATGACAGCAGAAAAAGAAGGAAAAGTTAATACTATGACTGTAGGGTGGGGAGGTTTTGGAGTAATGTGGAAAAAGGATGTAGTATTTGTAGCAGTGCGTCCTGAAAGATACACTTATGAATTTTTAGAAGCCTCAGATACATTTTCTTTAACAGTGTTTGATAATAATTATAGAAAGCAGCTTGGATATTGTGGGGTAATATCAGGAAGAGATGAAGATAAGATAGCTAAATGTGGATTTACAGTGGTTCATGATGGAGAAACTCCATATTTTGAAGAGGCAAGAATGAGTTTTACATGCAGAAAATTATGCACTACTCCCCTTAAACAAGAAGATTTTTTAGGAAATGATGAATTTTCAGGAAAATGGTATGGTGGAAAAAATAGTGCAAGTGGAGAAGGTGGAGGATATCATCTTATTTATATAGCTGAAATAGAAAAAATATTAATAAAAGATTAAAGCTTAGAGTTGTAAATGAAATTATTTATTTACAACTCTTTTTTAGTGCAAAAATATATAGAAAGTCTAATATAAATTAAAAAAATGTGGCAAAATATGAAATAAAAATATAGTTATGACTTGAAAGAATTTTAATAAGCTTATATTTAATAAGTTTTTTTATTTGATAAAAAAGAAAAAATTAATTTGAAGAGAATATTAAAATACAATTGAAGCTTTTTTAATATTATCATAATTTTTAATAGTAACAGGTAAAATATGATTTTCAGGAATTACTATTTTTTTATTTAAATTTACAATAGCAGCATATAAGATTTTTCCTTCAGAAACATCAGCTGGAAGTTCAGCTACACAGTTGACAGAGCCAAGAGGACCATTGCTTTTTCCATAGTTATACCACAGCATTGAGCTGAATTTTTCCCATTGAGGAGTTTTTAATTTTTCTGTTAGATTACCAATATTATTTCTAACTTTTTTTAAAAATTCATAATCATTTTTTGTATCTTCATCAAGAGAGTAAAAAATAAAATTGAATTTTACTTTTTCGTTTACATTCTCTGATATTACATAAATATTTGTTTCACACTTTTTAGAAGAAAACCATCCCATAATTTAAACCTCCAGTTTTTATACCATAATAACAGAGAGTTAAAATTATGTCTATACAGCAGTAGTTGCTTTTTGTATATTATACCTTACTTTTTATGTTAAATAAAAAATATTAATATAAAATTATTTATTAAAAGATGCGAAAGATTATGAGAAGATTTCTATAATAGTTGCTAATAGAAAAAATGGGAAAAGTATAAAAGTTATTTTTGAAAAAAGTTGATTATATTCAATTTCTTAAAGAAAGAAATTTTTTATAATATTTTAATAAGTACATAAAAAAGATATTCATAAGAAGGGAACATAATAAACATAGTGAAAGCAAAAAGAAAGATTTACTTAAATTTGATTCTTCTTTGTTTATTGGTTATTTACATTAAAGTTATATATAAATAATTTTATAAAAAAATCAATCTGAGATTTAGAAATTAAGTTGAAAATTATGATATAAATGATATAATAACAAATAAAATTACAAAATTAAGGGGGAACTTAAATGCAAAAAAAATTAATAAAAATGCTTTTGGGAGCTGCAGTATTTGGATTATCTTTTGGAACTTTGACTGCAGAAGAATTTAAAGCACAAATAATGTTCAATGGATCTTCTTCACTAGCTCCTGTTATTTCAAAAATATCTACTGATTTTATAGAGGAAAATGTAACTTGGGATAAAGTAGACCCTAGCTTCCCTAATAAAAATATAGCTATTTATGTATCTTCTGGTGGGTCAGGAGCTGGAGTTAAGAGTGTAATTGAAAAAGTAAGTGATTTTGGAATGGTAGCTAGACAAGTAAAAGACAGTGAAAAAGCTAAATTTCCTGAATACAGAGAGTTTGTAGTAGCATCAGATGCTTTAACAGTATCAGTTAATAATGAAAACCCAATATTAAAATATACAAAAGAGATAGATGGGGAAACTTTAAGAAAAATATTTTCTGGAGAATATAAATACTGGAATGATATAGACAAAAGACTTGAAAAGAAAGAAATCATAGTTGTGACTAGAGATCTTGGCGGAGGAGCTCATGAAGTATTCCAAAATGTAATCATGGGAAAAACTGATGTAAAAGATGATGCTATTCAAGCACCTTCTATGGGAGCTCTGGCAGCAAAATTAGTAGAAAACAAATATGCTATTGGATATGCTTCATTTGGTATGTACAACCAAAATAAAGATAAAATAACTGCATTAGTTGTAGATGGTGCAGCACCAACTGTTGAAAATATTGTATCAGGTACATATAAAATTCAAAGACCTCTATTATTTATTAAAAATGGAGAACCTACTCCTCAGGAAAAAGCATTTATTGATTATATATTTTCAGAAAAAGGAATGGATGCTGTAAGTAAAAGCGGTTATATTCCTGTAAAATAGTAAATGATGTAAGGATGGCTCATTTTTATAAATATTGAGCCATTTTTTATATTTATCAAGGAGGAGAGAAATGCTGTTTTGGAAAAAATATGATAAAATATTTGCTGACATATTAAAAATTGCAGCATTAGTATCTTTTTTTATGATTTCCTTTATAATAATTTTTATATTAAAAGAGAGTCTTCCTCTATTTAAAGAAATTGGATTAAAGGAATTTATTTTAGGAAAAAGATGGAAACCTGTGTCTGCAAGTGGGCAGTATTTAGGAATACTTCCCATTATATCTGCTACTCTTTATGT
This sequence comes from Fusobacterium sp., assembly GCF_032477075.1. NCBI lineage: Bacteria > Fusobacteriati > Fusobacteriota > Fusobacteriia > Fusobacteriales > Fusobacteriaceae > Fusobacterium > Fusobacterium sp. The sequence goes on from NZ_JAWDXO010000034.1 coordinate 21,234, forward strand.
TTCTTTTACAGCTGTTCTTATTGCACTTCCTGTTGGCATAGGTTGCAGTATTTTTCTTTCATGTGTACTTCCTCTAAGAATCAGAAATATATTAAAACCTTATGTAGATATACTGGCTGGAGTTCCTTCAGTTATCTATGGGTTTATGGGGCTTGTAATAATTGTAAAATTTTTTGAGAACATGGGAATGGCTACAGGAGAAACAGTTCTTGCTGGTGGAATACTTCTTTCTATTATGATACTTCCTTTTATGATATCTGTATGTGAAGAAAATATGGGAGAAACAAAAGAAAGGTACGAAAAAATATCTGATGCAATGGGAGTAGCTAAATGGTATATGGTGAGTGAAATAATACTTCCTCTTTCTTTTAAAAGTATAATCATAAGTATAATATTGTCAATGGGAAGAGCTATGGGAGAAACTATGGCAGTAATGATGGTAATAGGAAATGCTCCTATTTTCCCTAAGTTAATGGGAAAAGCTCAAACTATATCTTCATTGATAGCTCTAGAAATGGGAATGGCAGAGGTAGGAAGTTTACATTATAGTGCTTTGTTTGCTTCAGGATTTATTTTAATGATGATGATATTCTGTATCAATATATTTATAAATTATCTGAAGAAGAAATTTCTCTAGGAGGCTGCCATGAGGCTAAAAGAAAATATAATAAGAATATGGGCATATGGAAGCGGACTTCTAGTAATATTTCTTGTGCTCTATATATTTGGATATATATTTTGGAAGGGATATAATACTATAAACTGGGAATTTATTACAGATGTTCCTAAAGGAATGATACTGGGAACTGAAGGAGGAATAGCCCCAGCTATTATAGGAAGTTTTCTTTCTACAGGTATTGCCTGTGCTATAGCAGGTATCTTTGGAATCTGTACAGGAATACATTTAGAGTTTTATACTGAAAATAAAAAAATAAAAGCAATGATACAGACGATAATACAATGTATGGGAGGAGTCCCTTCAATAGTATTGGGGCTGTTTGGGTATACAATGTTTGTATTGCATTTAGGACTGGGGAGGTCAATAATTTCTGGAGGTCTGACATTGGGGATAATGATATTTCCAGTGGTGGAAACGAGAATAGAAAAAGCATTCAGAGAAGTAGACAAAAATTTAATAAAAGCATCATATTCTATGGGGATATCAAAAGTATATACTATAATGAAAATTGTTATACCACTATGCAGAGACAGAATAATATCAGCTCTTATTTTAGCATTTGGATATGCTGTGGGAGCTACATCTCCAATAATGTTCTGCATGGCTGTAATAAATTCTCCAGTATCCTTTGATATAACAAAACCATCAATGTCTCTTTCATATCATCTGTATATACTTTTGACTCAGGGTATATCCACTGAGAAAGCATATGGAACAGCTTTTGTATTGATGCTGGTATTACTTAGTGTGATTATACTTAGTCAGATACTTTTAAGAAAAAGGAAGTGAAATAGTGGAAAATATATTGGAAATAAAAAATCTTTTTGTATATTATGGAGAAAAGGAAATATTAAAAAATATTAATATGTCTATAAAGAAAAATAAAATAATTTCCATAATAGGCCCTTCTGGTTGTGGAAAATCAACTTTTCTTAAAACTATTAATCGTATGATAAATGATGAAGAAGATTCTAAAGTGGAAGGAGCAATTTTTTTTAATGGAAATAATAGTGCTGATATTGATAAGGAAAAATTAAGAAAAGAAATAGGAATAGTTTTTCAAACTCCATCTCCATTTCCTTTTTCAATATATAAAAATATGACTTATGCACCTATTTATTATGGTATAAAAAATAAAGAAGAACTTGATAAATTGGTAAAAAAGAAATTGGAAGAAGTAGGGCTATATGATGAAGTAAAAAATGATATAAAAAAATCTGCCTTGAAATTGAGTGGAGGACAGCAGCAGAGATTATGTATTGCTAGAAGTCTCAGTGTAGATCCAGAAATATTGCTTTTAGATGAGCCTTGTTCTGCATTGGATATACAAAATACTATGAGGATAGAGGAGCTTCTTCTTAAGCTTGCTGAGAGATATACAATTGTTATAGTTACACACAATCTTTTTCAGGCTAGGAGAATATCTGATTATACAGGTTTTTTCTTAGATGGTCAGTTGATAGAATTTGATACAACAGAAAAAATATTCAATAACCCAGGAGATGAGAGGACTAAAAAATATATTTCAGGTATATTTGGGTAAGCTAAAAATAAAAAACTGTTGACAAATATCAAAACAAATGATTAGATAGTATATAAGGAGGTGTAAATATGGAGAGAATGTTTGAACTGACAGAAAACAAAGCTATGGAACTGGGGAAATTTATAAAAAGTAAAAGAGAGGAACTAGGATATAGTACTAACTATATAGAAACTAATACTGGAATAAATAAGGCAGATTTATCTAGAATTGAAAATGGAAAAAAGAAAAAAATAAACCCAATTTATTTAAAAGAATTATCAAAAATCCTGAAAATAAATCAAATAGAACTATTTAATTTAGCAGGCTTTATAGACGATAAATATCTTAAAAGTAATTTAGACATTAATACAATCAAAGAGATAGAGTTAATGGAAGTTCCATTGTTTGCCAGTGTTTCTGCAGGACTGGGATGTGAAGCTGTTGGAGATCCCATAGATTTTATAATGCTGCCAAAATCTCAAGGAGAAATAATTTCTATAATTGTAAATGGAGATTCAATGGAAGATACAATATATGATGGAGCTATTGTTATAGTAAGAAAAGATATTTTTCCTGAAGTCGGAGAAATTGGAGTTTTTTTGACAAAGGGAACAGAATATCCAGATGGGTTAGTAAAAAGATTAAGGCATAAAAATGGAAAATATGTTTTAGAAAGTGATAATAAAAAATATAAAGATATAGAATTAAAAGATAGTGATATAACAACTTGTGGAAAAGTAATAAATATAATGAATGATACAAATAGAAGATCAAAAGATCCCTTGTTATCTTCTTTAGAGAAGCTTGATATTGAAGAAAGAGCAATGATTGAAAAGCTGATAAAAGGCCTTATAAAAAATAAATAAAAAAATTGTTGACATTTATCAACTGGTAGATTATAATATTTTTATAGATGAACTTTTAAAATTTTTTATCAGCCAAGTTGATAATTGTCAAAGGAAGAGGAATGAAAATTGAATTTTTAGGAATAATGCAGGTGATCTTAATAACATTAAAATTAATTGAAAAAATCAAAATTAGTTGGATAAAAGTTTTTATTCCATTATATATATGGTTTTTTATATTTGTATTTTTAGTGATATTAGAAATTATCAAAAATAGCAGAGATTAATTCAGCTTGTTGGATTCTACTAAAGGAGCAAAATATGAAAAAATATTATCGCTGTACCAAGTGTAATAAATTTTTAGGAGAAATAAAAGATATAGGTGATATCTCATTAAATGGAAAAATAATTATTAAAGATGAGGAAATAATAATAAAATGTTCCTGTGGAGAAATAACAAAAATAGCAGTTGATTTTAAAGCAGTTAAAAAGAATATTAATAAGATTCGCAGTTGAAAGGGTCAGAGTATTTGTATAGGTTATCTATATAAAACTTTGGCCCTTTTTATTATAAAAAAAGGAGGAGAAAAATGATAAGAGGAACAACACCATCAATAGTTTTTTCAACAGATTTAAATACAGAAGATATTTTTGAATGTCATTTGATTATAAAAAGTAAAAATGCAGAACTTATTAAAAAAAAATCAAGTATGAAGTTTAAAGATAATTGTATTATATGTGATTTAACTAAAGAAGACACTTTATTATTTCAACAAAATGGAGATGGGAAAGAACGAATACCTAAACCAGAAGCTGTTTTTTTCCAGCTATATGTCACTTTGAAAGATGGAACTGTATGTGCAACTAAAATAATGAAAAGTGTTGTAAATGCACTATTGGAGGTAGAAGAATGACAGAAGAATTAAAAGATTTGATTGAGGCAAAGTTTAATATTGTGTATTTAGCTGATGAAGGTGAAGGAAAAGATAAAAATTTTATTTTTGAACAAAGTACTCCATCAAAAACTTGGTTAATAAAACACTCTTTAAATAAATATCCAAGTTTAATACTTTTTGACAATGAAGGGAACTTCATGATGTCAGAAATTAAATACATTAATACAGAAGAAATAATTATTAATTTTAACAGTGAAGTGGCAGGAAGGGCAATTTTAAATTAAAAGAGGTGAACTAATGGCAGTAATAAAAATATTATCAGATATTGATTTAAAAGAAGGACAGCTTTTAAATACAAGAATTGAAAATTTATCAACAGACCCTATAGTTAATGTTCCAGGAAAATTATATTACAATACAGAATTAAAAAACATTAAAGTTGGGGATGGAAATAATTGGAAAATTTTAGGAGAAGGCAGTGAAACTTCTGGAATTAAAAAATATAAACAAAATATAGGTGATGGTACAAATAATTATTTTTTAATAAATCATAATCTATCAACAGAAGATATATCAATATCTATTTTTGAGGGAAAAGAATTAGTTATTTGTGATGTTGAAATAAGAGATTTAAATAACATTATTGTAAGAACAGCAGATATTCCAGAAGAGAATTCATTAAAAGTTGTTGTTATTGGATAAAAGGAGAGAAAATTATGACACTAGGAGAAATGAGTGAAAGACTTCAAAAAGCCTTCATAGAAGAATTTAAAACAAGAGAAATTGCTGAAAATAATCTTTCTGTTTATGAAGCTGAAGGGGAAATAATAGTTGGAATAAACAATTTAAAAATACCAGAGGATATATCATTGAAAGAGATGGAGGTGATGAAAGAATTGTATGCAGAATATAAGATTTACACATGTATAGGGCATGAAGTTCTAGCTCAGATAAAACAAAATGATTTTTATAGAGTTATAGAAAGCTTAAAAAAAAGAAAAATTGAATTGAGAGAGTAAAGGAGGTGATTAAAATCAATGACTAAAGCAATAATTAATCCTTATGATTTGTTATATAAAGTTGAAGGATTATTAAAAAATTATTTTGAGTATGATATTGAGATTGGTTTTTTTAAAACAGAGAATCTGATGGAAAAATTTACAACAAATAAAATAGTAATAGAACCACTATCAGATTATGTGGAAAGTGAAGGACTCAGCCCAGCTTTTCAAGTTAAAAATGTGGACTTTATGTATAATGTTCATTTAATAATTAAATCTAAAGCTGGAGATGAAGCTTTTAAAAAATTCTTATCTGAAAGACAGAAAATATTAGAAGTTCTATATAATGATGAATTAATAGGACTTGATACAAGAATACTTTCTCAAAGTATAAAAACTAATTTTAATACTGAAATATCCAAAAAGGTCATGTATGACATTTGGATCTGCACATTTGAAATCACAGCTAAATTAAGAAACAGGAGGAAATAATGAATTTAAAACTTTTAATTGGAGAACAACTTGATGAAAAAACTATGGCAACATCTTTTACAGCTTATCAAAATGCAACTGAGATAAATCTTACACCAAACTTTGGAAAAACAGATTCTGAAGCATTTACAGGATCAGCATACAAAGGAAAATCTTTTGTATCTACAGCAGGAGCTACAGGAAATATTTCATTTGAACTAACTTTAGAAACATTAAAAAATTTATTACCAGCTTTTGGATATACTGTTGTAGTTGGAACTGATCCAATAACAGAAGCTACAATAACTGATATAGCTAAAGCAAATACAAGTGGAAAAATAGAAAAATATTATACACTTATAGAACAAAATTTAGAAGATAATGAAGAAAGAATACTAACAGGATGTCAATTAAATAACGTAACACTGGATATATCACAAGGGGCATACTGTAAACTTACAGCTGATGTTGTTGGATATGCTTATGAATATAAAGACAGTATAACTCATACTGGAACTCCTATTGGAGATATAGATAAACTATTAACATGTATAACTTCTAATATTGAAATGGGAAGTACAGATGTTTCAGCAGAAACTCAAAGTGTTTCAATAGCTATAAATAATAATCTTGAACAAAAATATGGACTAGGTAATAGAAATGCTACTAAAATTACAAGAAATGGATTTATAGAGTCAAATGCAACAGTAACTTTAAATGCATATAATAAAGCTAAATTTAAAGAGGGAATTGAAGCACTTATGGCAAATGATAAAGTTTTATTGACAATAAAAATGGCAGAAAATTTTAATACAGGAGCAGGAATAGTATTTATAAAAATTCCTAATATGAATGTAACATCAGTGGAAATGACTGATAAAAATGCTGGCGGAGGAATGACACAAAATATGGATATATCATATGATATAACAGCAGGAACACCTATGTCATATCTGTTTGGAACTTTAAAATAAGAAAAATGTGGAGGAGATAGATAATGAATATAAAAAAAATAGGAAATGACAAAACATATATTGAGTATAACCCTGTTGTTAACTTTGGAACTAGAATAGGAATCAAAAAAATAGGGGAAAGTACTTTTGTGATTGATGAAAAAGAAAAGACAATAAAATATGGAAGACAAAGTTTTGAAGAAAGTCTAGAATGTTTTGTTTTATGCAAGCAGGTAACAAAGATAGTAGAAAATGGAATAGTTGTTTTTGAAGGGAAAGGGAATTTAAGTACAGAAACACTAGGAAAAGCAGAATATAATTTATTTAATCTTCAAAAAGCATTTGATGAAATTATAAAAAGTCTTCCAACAGCATTAGAGGAAGAAACTGAAAAAAAGTAATGCTGATGGCTTGCAACTATTTTATAGGAGGTAATAGGGGAAGCAAAGTTTCCCCTTTTTTTAAAGAAATTCAAGCTGCAAATAAAAAAATAGAAAGAAATCTTAGATATTTGAAGGTAGATTCAATGACTGGTTATTTTGAAATAAGATTTTTACCACTAGGAGAATCATTAGGTTATGATAATCATCCATTCTATATTATTGAAGATCTTGAATTGATTAAAAACTGCCTGAATGAAGCTGTAAGCTTGAAGAACTCACAAAAGATAACCTCTAAGAAAGACAGCATGAAAAAAAGATGAAGGTGAGGTGAAAAATGACAAATATTGAAAATAATATAGATAAGCGTTTTCAACAATTATCCATAGCTACAAGGCTAACAACCCAAAGTGCTAAAGATGATGCTTTTAAACAAGCTTCAGCAGCTAAAGAAGCTTTTTTAGAAAATATGGAACTTGGAAAAAAGATAGAGTATGCATCACAGCAATTTAGAGTTTTTCAAGTTCAGATAGAAAAAACTGAATTAAGAGTATCTGGTTTAACTTCACAAATAAGGGTTCTAGAAGAAGAATTAAATAAGATTAATTTTAGTAAAGTCTTTGATGCAGGAAATGAAAAAACAGAAACTTATTCAGATAAATTTTTGAATCTATATAAAAAAGCTAAAGATATAGGAGAAATAACTAGTAAAATTATGACAGTGATCCCTATATTAAACTCATTTGCTTCAAGTTTAAATGGTTTAGGTGGTCCAGTACTTGGACTAGTAATAATGGGACTAGAAGAAGTAGCAAGAAGTTATATAGTTTTTAAAAAAGAAGTGGAAGCAGCAACGAAAGCTATGGATACTTCAAAAGGAACTTGGGATCAAAAAAGACAAGCTGTTGAGAAGCAAATTGAAATTTTAAAAAAATATAAAGAATATCAAGATACTAGAAAAATTGATAGAGAAACTAGTATAGGGATAGAAGTTTTAAGTGAACAAGATGAAGAATTAAAAAAATTAATAAAAGAAGCAAAAGAAGCTAAATTACAATTAGATAAAGCCCTTTCATCTTCACAAGATAGTTCAGGAATTAAATACAATATTAAAGAATTGAAACAAAGGAATATTGACTCTAAAGAAAAACTTAATAGTTATCTGAAAGATAAAATAAAAGTTACAGAAGTTGAAGAAGTAGAAATAAAATATAAAATTAAAAAAGAAGATGTTGAAAAGGAATTAACAAAATTTCAAAGTTATATAGATGATTTAAAATTGGGTAAGGTGTGGACTGTAGTACCTGAATTAGAAAAAGAAGGAGATTTTTATGAATTAATAAGGCAATATAAAGAACTTGAAACTCAAACAGGGAAAGCAGTTGAAAAGACAGCTAAATATGAAGAGATTTTAAAAAAATTAGAAGAAAGAAAAGAATTATCAATTCAAGTAAGAGCTTTTTTAGATGAACATGAAATGAAAGAGATTGAAAAAATAAAAGATTTAGCTCCTAATATTTCAGAAGAGAAAATGCAAAAATTACATGAACAATTTCTTTTAATAAAAGAAGATTTTGAAAATCAACTCAATAATGAAAACTTAACTATGGAAGCAAAAGTAAAAATTATAACTAATTTTGAAAAGGATAGAAGAGGGTTAGAATTAAAAGGATATAGAAGTGATGAATCTACTCAAACAGGAATTGAAAATATAAATTATTTAGAACAAGTTTATAATAGAAGTAGGAATACTCCAATAATTAAGCAAGGTAATAGTTTATTAGATGAAATTAAAAAGATAGTAGATGAGTATAAAAAAGCTTTAGCAAGTGTTCCAAAACTAGCTGAAGGGCTTGAATTAACTGAACTAGACCAAGTAAGTTCTAAATTGAGTATCCTTGAAAAGGCATACACTGATTTAATTAATAAGGGTGCTGATGGAATGGCTAAAAAGCTAATTCCAGAAATGGAGAAGCTAAGAAAAGAGACAGAGGAACTAAATAAAGAAGATAAAGTTAGAAATTTATTTAAAGGCTATAGAGAAGAACTTGAAAAATCTCCAACAATAGCTAAAATACTGGGATTAGATGAAGAAGCACAATTAAAACAAAAGATAACAAATCTTAGAAACCTTTTAGTAGGACTATATAATGCTGATGGGACTATTACAGATAAAGCAACTTTTGAAAAATATGAAGCAGAATTAAAAGTGTTATTGGAAGAAGAAGAAGCAGCCAAGAAAATGTCTGAAATGAAAAAGAAAGAAGAAAATGCTATGAAAGACTTAGTAAGTGTAATGAATAACTTTGGAGGCAGTCTTATTGCAATAGGTCAAGGATTAAATAGTACTTTTCTTGAAAATACTGGAAATATGATAAATACTTTTTCATCAATAACAAATGGATTTAATCTTTTTACAGACAAGGGGGGACTTGGGTCCATAACAGGTATGTTTAAAGGTGGAATGGCAGGTTCGGTAAAAGGTCTTGAATCTATAACAGGAGCACTTACAAGCGTTTCAGGAATGATTGCAGGATTTAATGTTGCTAAAGATTTGGTTGGTTCTTTAGATGGAGGCAAGGCTAGAAAGCAAATTGAAGAAAACAATGAAGCCAATAAACAAGCCTTTAAAGAATCCACAGAAGTTCTTTTAACCTTTGTAGAAGCTATAAAATCAAATATAAGCGCTATTAATAGTTATAGTAATTCATTACTTGGATATGCTACTAATAACACTACTTTATCAGGAATAGAAAGGGTGCAAAAGAATTTCGATCTATATATTAATGCAATGGTAGATGAAACAAAAGATTTTGGAACTGTAACAGGACTTGTTAAAAGTAAAGCAAGATATAAATCTTGGTTTAAATCTAAATCAGCTGATACTTATGAAGCTGTAGAAGTTAAAGAAGCAGATATTTTAAAATCTATGGGAATAACTAATACAACTATAGATAATATGGATGAAAATCAATTAAGAGATTTTGCAGAAAAACTTAAAACGACAGGAAGAGGAGATTTATTAATAAGTCTTGTTGATAGTAATTTTGAAGAATGGAAAGAGGGAGTATTTGAATATGTAGCTCAATTAGATAAGTTAAGGGAAGAACAAAATCAGTTACTCAGAAATTCAACTCTTAATGCTTTTGAGGGAATAGATGTATCAAGTTATAAATCTCTTGTTCAGGAATATACTCAAATGTTTGAGGATATGGGATTAAATGCTGATGCATATAAAGATACTATTGAAGAGATGGCAAGAAATGCACAAGTTCTGGTAACAGCTATGCAGGATGTAAGAAGTTCATTTATAGAAGCTTTATCATCAGGAGAAACAAGTGACTTTAGTTCTTCTATGAGTTCATATTTTAAGAAAATTCTTAATAATGCAGCACAAGTAACATATGATGTGGCTTACAGCTCAATAGATGAATATATGACTAAAGAGTTTGAGAAAATATCTGAAAAACTTGTTGATATGAAAAAGAATGGAGTTCTTGATTTTAATGGATTCTGGGATAATTTTAATTTTAATAAGATACTAGAAGCAGATAGAATCACTACAGACTATGAAAAAGTAATAAATGATTTAAGATCACAACTAGAAAACAGAGGATTTTCAAGTTCTCTTATAGATAGTATGCTGCCAGCTACAGAACTTTCAGAAAGAGTAGACAGTATAAAAAGTATGCTGTCAAGTGTTATGTCAGAGGCTTTAAACAATAATTCCTTTGCTTCATTTGAAGAAAGTTTAGGAAACTCTATATATGAAAGTGTAAAAGACAGCTTAATTCAAGCTTTTGTAGATAGTGAAGTATATAGAACATACATGAATCAATTTTACAACATGGACGATATAAAAGAAAAATTATCACAGGCAACAAGTGCACAGCAAGGCTTTGATGTAATGCAGGACTATTTAAAAGATTTAGAATATGAACTTGAAAAAATGGGATTGAATAGAGGAAATGCAGCAAGTGGAAATTCAACAGAGGAGAATACACTTGGGAACTCATATTATCAAGATAGTGGTATTGAATACAACATCACTATTGAACAGCATTTTTCAGGAGTATATGGTTTTGATGCAATGTATGATGTGGCAAAACAAGGTGCAACAGAAGCAATAGAAGAATGGAAAAATCAAGGTAAAGTAATTTCTACAATTTAAATTAAGACATAAAAATAGAACTTTGGCAACTGAATAATCTGAGAGATAAAATAAATAATGAAATTTCCAATATG
>NZ_JAWDXO010000035.1 GCF_032477075.1 Fusobacterium sp.
AAGATATGCAATAGACCCAGAGAAGATAGTAACAGAATTAGGCTGGTATCCAGAGACATCATTTGATGAAGGGATAGAAAAAACAATAAGATGGTATCTAGATAATCAGGAATGGATAAAAGAAATCATAAATAAGTAAAATATAATCTAGGAGAAAAATATGGGGAAAAGTTTTAGTAATTTAATGGTAGTATTTCTAATAATATTTTCATTAAATAAAATAGTTTTAAAAGGAAATGAAATAAAAAATATAGAATTAAATACTCCAATAATATTAAAAATCAATAAGCAAAAGATTTTGATAGACACATTTTCATTAAATAAGGTTTATAATATAAATGAATTAAATTCAGAAGTTCCTATAGAGTTTGAAATTGAATATGTTCCTGAAGAAATAGAAATAAAAATTTTAGGAAATATTTTGAAAGATAAAGCTAAAATAAAAATAAAGAAAATTGCAAGAGAAATAAAAATACCAATAGAAATATTGAATAAAAGGAATAATTTAAAATCAATTTGTCATATAAATACTCTTCATGAAAAGTTTCCAAAGTATACTGTGACAGGAGAAAGTCAATATCCTGGAGATTATTATGGAGATTTTATCTCTGATAATAATAATATAGGAAAAAAAGATTCAATGTTTATTTATAAAATGAATTCTAAGGGAGAAATTTTATATTATAAAAAGCATACTTCAACAATATCAGACTTTAAAAAAACAAAATTGAAGAATAATCAAATAAGATATAGTTATTTTTTACAAGATGAAAATGCTTATTCTTATGAAGGAGTAGGTTATGGTCCAACAAAGCTGATAATAATGGATGAAAATTATGATATTATTGATGAAATAACTTCAAAACAATTTAAAGAAATACCAGAAAACTTTCCTTTGGAAAGCCATGATAGTCTAATTATAGATGATGATCATTATATCACAGCTGCATATTTTGGCAAAATAGTAAATAATGTTGATAAAGATCTTATTGAGAATCATAATGGTTCTAGAGTAATAGCTTCTATTTTACAAGAAGTAAAAGATGGAAAAGTGATATGGCAATGGGATAGTACAGAACATCCAGAATTATATAAATTAAGTGTAGAAGGGAATGATTTTAAAAATTCTACAAGTAAATGGGCAGATTATATTCACTTTAATTCAGTAACTATAGATCCTAAAGATGGAAATTTAATATGTTCTTTTAGAAATATAGATTCAATTTTAAAGATAGAACGAGGTACTGGTAAGATACTATGGATACTTGGTGGTAAAGGTGATCAGTTTGGATTAACCGAAGAACAAAAATTTTCAAGGCAACACTATGCAAGAGTTATTAAAGATGGAAGTATAACACTTTTTGACAATGGAAATTTAAAAGAAAAATCAAGAGTTTTAGAAATAAAAATAGATGAGAAAAATAAAAAAGTTTTAAATTATAAAGATTTTTATTTAAATGACTATTTTTCTCCTGCTTGTGGCTCAACTGATAAATTAGATGATAAAAAAGATGTTTTTATTATAGGATGGGGAATGGGAGATTTTAGTAAAAGAGAGAATATGACAGAAATAGATTTTTCTACAAATAAGAAGACATTTGAGTTAATTTTTCATGGAAATATGACAACTTACAGAATTACTAAAATAAAATAAATATATAATGAAGTGCACTTTGTAAGTTTGAAAGTGCACTTCATTAATTTATGTTTTATTTTATAATCTCATTATAAAGTGAAATATATTTTTTAGCAGATGTATTCCAGTTATTATCTCTAGCTTTAGCACTTTTTACAATTTTTTCCCATTTATCTTTATCTTTATAAATAGAAATTGCATATTCTAAAGTTTTATATAATTCATCACTGCTTATATTTTTAAAGCCAAATCCATCTCCTTCCTCAGTATATTCATTATAAGGAGTGACTGTATCTTTTAATCCCCCTGTTTCTCTCACGATAGGAACACAGCTATATCTCATAGCAATCATTTGAGAAAGACCACAAGGTTCAAAAATAGAAGGCATAAGGAACATATCTGCTCCACTATATATCTCCATAGATAAAGGCTGATTAAATCCAATATATGAACAGACTCTTCCAGGATACTGTCTTTCTTTCCATTTAAAGAAATCTTCATATTTAGGTTCTCCATTTCCAAGAAGGACAAATTGAATTCCTAATTTCATTAATCTGTCAAAGCTGTCTATAATTAAATCAATTCCTTTTTGCCTGTCTAATCTTGTAATAATAGAAACTAAAGGAGTACTAGGGTCCTGATTAAGACCAAGTCTTTCTTGAAGCTCAGATTTGAGTCTTTTCTTTCCTTTTCTAGGAAGTTTATATACAGTTCCATCTATTCCATTAACTATACCTTTTAATTTATAATCAAATTTTCTAAATAATCCATCTAGTCCTTCACCAAGCTCAGGAGTTTTTATTTCTTCAGCATATGAATCACTTACAGTCGTGATATAGTCAGAATATACAACTCCTCCTTTTAAGAAAGATATCATATCATAATATTTAATTCCATCTTCAACAAAGTATCTTCCTCTATCTATTTCTAAAGTTTTTTCTATTACATCATTATAGAAGAAACCTTGAAATCTTAAATTGTGAATAGTGAAAATAGTTCTTATATCATTCATTCCTCTTTCTTTAAGGTAGATAGGAACTAGTCCAGTATGCCAGTCATTACAATGAATTATATCTGGTTCAAATCCTGTGATATAGAAAGTTTCTATAATAGCTTTTGCAAAGAATGCAAATCTTTCACAGTCATCAACTTCTCCATAGACTCTATTTCTGTTAAAATATCTTTCATTATCGACAAAATAATAAGTAATGCCATCAAGTTCACAATAATCTATTCCTACATATTCATTATGATGAGCCACCCATATCTGTTTATCTCCTAAGTGCTCCATTATTTCCTTGTATTTATCAGGAATAGCACTATATTTAGGTAATATTACTCTTATATCTACTTTTTCTTTTTTTAATGCTTTTGGCAATGAGTAAGCTACATCACCAAGTCCTCCTGTTTTGACAAAAGGCCAAGCCTCTCCTGCTGCAAAAAGTACTTTCATCTTCATCACTCCTTTTTATAAAGAACTATTCTCTACCCTTTCCTTTTAGATATTCTAAAAGATCTCTGTAGTGTTCTTTATCCCATTTGATGCTCTTTTCAATAACTAGAGGGTAATTTCTAGAAGCACTTAGTCTTTCATTACATTTGATCACATTATTTTTATCTACAATGATATTTTTTAATACAGCTCCAGATTTAACAACACAGTCCTGTAAAAGAATACAATTCTCAACTATAGCTCCCTCTTCAACTGTAGCTCCTCTTGCTAGGATAGAATTCTTAATTTTTCCACCTAAAATACAGCCATTAGCTATAACTGAATTTACTACTTCAGCTTTTTCTTTAAACATTGATGGAGGGGTATCCTTTGTTTTAGTATATACTTTTCTTCCATCTTTATTAAATATATCATCTCTAGTTTCTTTGTTTAAAAGATCCATATTAAAATCAAAATACTCTTTTGTTGAATTTATGCAGGCTAAATATCCTTTAAATTCATATCCATTTATACTTAATCTTCCTATATTTCTAGAAATAAGATCTTTAACTGTATAATAAGCTCCATCTTGAATTCCATCACATATTAATTTTATTAGAAGTTCTTTTTTTATAATAAAAACTTCCATAGAAATATTTTCATCTTTTTTAAAGAAAAGATTTTGTCCTATTCCTAATATTTTTCCATTTTCCTCAACTTTTACACTATCACAATTATCAAATCTTTCATTTGCATTATCTACTTTTTTATATACTAGAGTAACATCTTTTCCACTTTCTTCATGTTTTCTTACGACATCAGTAATATCAATATTACATACCATATGAGAACTTAGTACAACTACATTTTGTTGTTTACTGCGGAAGAAGTACTCCATATTTTTTTTAACTCTTTTTATATTAGTTGAATAAGTTGAATCAGCCATTTGTTTGAAAATAAATATACCATCTTTTTTTCTATCTAAATCCCATTCTGTACCTCTTCCAATATGGTCAGTAAGTGAATTCATATCATCATTTCCACCAAAAATGCCAACATTTCTTATTCCAGCATTAACCAAATTTGATAAAGCAAAATCTATTATTCTATAAGTTCCACCTACTGGAACAGATGCCAGAGGTCTCATTTTAGTAAGAGATCTGATATTATCTAGAGATTCGGCTAAAAAGATTATAGCCATATAATTATTTAGCATAAAGTCCTCCCTTATAAGCTTATTTTATAACTTCACTTTTTATTATTCTTCCATGACCAATAACAGCAATTTCAGTATCATCTCCAATAACTGTATTCTTTTTAATAACTACTTCATCAGCTATGATTGCTTTGTTTATGATGACATTTTCTTCAATAACTGTATCTTGCATTATTACAGAATTGATGACCTTACTATTTTTTCCAATTTTTACACCAGGGAAAATAACAGAATTCTTAACTTCACCTTCTATTTCACATCCCTTATCAACTAATGAAGTAACAATTACAGCATCATTACTTACATACAGAGGAGGATAAACTCCTTGGCGAGTATTTATTTTCCAGTCTTTATCAAATATATTCAGTTTATTATCAGGTTTTAAAAGATCCATATGAGCATCCCAGAAACTTTCAATAGTTCCAACATCTTTCCAGTATCCTTCAAATGGGTATGCAAATAATCTTTTTTGGTCATTTAATAGATTAGGGATTATATTTTTACCAAAGTCATTACTTGATGTAGGATCTTTTTCATCTTCAAGGAGATATTCTTTTAATACACTCCACTTGAAAATATAGATACCCATTGAAGCAAGAGTACTTTTTGGTTGTTTTGGTTTTTCTTCAAACTCATATATTGAATAATCTTCATTGGCATTCATAATACCAAAACTAGGTGCATCTTTCATTGGAACATTGAATACTCCAATAGTAGCATCTGCATCTTTTTCTTTATGAAATTTAAGCATTTTTTCATAGTCCATCTTGTATATATGATCTCCTGATAGAATTAAAACATTTTCAGGATCATATTTGTCTACGAATTGAATATTTTGATAAATAGCATTGGCAGTTCCTTTGTACCATCCACCTTCATCATTCTTTTTAGTATGAGGCTGTAATACAGTTACTCCTCCACCCATTCTATCTAAGTCCCAAGGAGATCCTCTTCCAATATGGTCATTAAGGATATGAGGTTCATATTGAGTAAGTACTCCTACTGTATCTATTCCAGAGTTAGAACAATTACTTAAAGTAAAATCTATGATTCTATATTTCCCACCAAATGGAACTCCAGGTTTAGCTATTTTTTCAGTTAAATCTAATAAACGGCTTCCTTGTCCTCCAGCCAGTATCATAGCTATTATTTGTTTTTTTTCCATAACTTCCTCCTAATATTTGATGTAATACTATTTGGTTAACTTTTTATTCTTAGTTGATGATTTTGTTACAGTTTTTTCAATTTCCTTTCCCTTTACTCCTCCTTTTTTCTTTTCAACCTTTTCAGTTTTCAAAAAAATTACTGTGTTTCTAGGGATATCTAATTCTATATGCTGCTCTCTATAGTTCCAGCTTTTATCAATAGGTTTGTATTTTTTCTTTTTAGTACTTCCCTTCCCACCAAATTTTTTGTCATCACTGTTTAGGATGACATTATATACTTTATTTTCTGGTATACCAATTTTGTACTTATTTTTGTCTTCACCAGAAAAGTTAAAAACTACAATTAAATGTTCTTTGAAATCTTTAGTTTTTCTTAGAAAAGCAAGCATATTTTCAGTATAATTTTCATGTTCTATCCATTCAAAAGTATCCCAGCTGTCTTCCCATAAAGATTTATCTTCAAGATAAAGTGTATTTAAAGCTTTTACATAAGCCTGAACTTCTTTATTTCCATTATTCTGGTCTAATAAGTGCCATTCAAGAGATTCATAAAATCTCCATTCGAGCCCATGAGCAAATTCATTACCCATGAAATTTAATTTTTTACCAGGATGAGCCATTTGATAAGAATAAAGAGCTCTTGTATGAGCTAACTTATCTTCATGATATCCAGGCATTTTTTCAATTATTGATTTTTTTCCATGTACTACTTCATCATGGGATAAAGGGAGTACATAGTTTTCAGAAAAAGCATACATAAATGAGAAAGTCAATTTTCCATGATGTTGGTATCTGAATATAGGATCTATGCTAAAGTATTTAAGAGTATCATTCATCCATCCCATATTCCATTTACTGTCAAATCCAAGTCCTCCATCAATAGGATGCTTTGTAACATTAGGCCAGGCAGTTGAGTCTTCTGCAATTACAAGAATATCTGGAAAGTCATCATGTATAACAGAATTCAGCTCTTTAAAGAAGTCTACTGCACCTAAGTTTTCTTTTCCTCCATATTTGTTTCTTAAATCGTCTTCACCATCTTTTCCATATGAAAGGTAGAGCATATTAGCTACAGCATCCATTCTTATACCATCTATATGAAATTCTTTGAACCAGTAAGTCAGATTAGATATTAAAAAGCTTTTCACCTCATTTCTTGTAACATCAAAATTACAAGTTCCCCACTCTTTATTTTCACCAATTCTTGAATCCAGATATTCATAAGTGGGAGTTCCATCAAATCTGTAGAGCCCGTGAGCATCCTTGCAGAAGTGTCCTGGTACCCAATCTAAAATAACTCCAATATTATTTTTATGCATAAGATTTACAAGAAACATAAAATCTTCAGGAGTTCCATATCTACTTGTAACTGAATAATATCCAGTAGCCTGATATCCCCAAGAAGCATCAAGTGGATATTCATTTATAGGCATTATTTCAATATGAGTATAGTTCATTTCTTTAAGATACTCAGCAAGCATAATAGCAGAATCTCTATAATTTAACCATTCTCCATGGATACCTCTTTTCCATGAACCTAAATGAACTTCATATATATTGATAGGTTTATCCAAACCAGTAGTTCTCTTGTTTAACCATCTTTTATCTGCCCATTTGAATTTTGGGATATCATAAACAACTGATGCTGTATTAGGTCTCATTTCAGAAAAAAAAGCATAAGGGTCAGCCTTCATTTCTATCCTTCCATCAGCACTTTCTATTTTATATTTATATTTTTCTAATTTTTTAATATCTTGTATTTCAAGTTCCCATATTCCTTCATTATTTATTCTTTTCATCATATGTTCATTGCCATTCCAGCCATTAAAGTCTCCAACAACAGCAATTGACTTGGCATGAGGTGCCCATACCCTAAATATAACTGAATTTTTAGTTAAATGAGCTCCCATATAGTTATAAGCTTCTCTGTGTTCTCCTCTGTGAAAAAGGTACACATCTAATTCGTGCTCCATGAAACTATACCTCCTTGATAGCAAAGGTGTTATAGAACCAGCCTATAATTTAGCTGGTTCTATATGCCATATTTCATCTGCATATTCTTTTATAGTTCTGTCAGATGAGAATTTTCCTGCATTTGCAATGTTCATAAGCTGTTTTTTAGCCCATCCCATTCTGTCTCTATATTCTTTATTAATTGTTTTTTGAGCTTTTCTATATGCTTCAAAATCTTCCAATACAAAATATTGATCTGCCTGCTGCCATGGAGCATTTTCCATAAGAGATCTATGAATATTTCCATAAATTCCTGTACCAAGGTCATTGAAAGTTCCATCAATTAGTGAATCAACTATTCTTTTCAATCCCTGAACATCATTATATGGAACATGAGGATCATAACCTTTAGATCTCATTTCTTCAATTTCATTGACCTTTAACCCAAAAATATAATTATTTTCTATTCCAGCTTCTTCTACTATTTCCACATTAGCTCCATCTAAAGTTCCAATAGTTAAAGCACCATTCAGCATAAATTTCATGTTTCCAGTTCCAGAAGCTTCTTTTCCTGCTGTAGATATTTGTTCAGAAATATCTGCTGCTGGAAATAATTTTTCAGCTACTGATACTCTATAGTTTTCAACAAATACTATTTTTAATTTTCCATTTACATCAGGGTCTCTATTTACAACTTGAGCAACTTCATTGATAAGTCTTATTATACCTTTAGCCATGAGATACCCTGGGGCAGCCTTTGCTCCATAGATATAAGTAACTGGATAAAATTCCATAGATGGATTTAATTTTAATTTATGATATAAACCTATAACATGGAATATATTTAAAAGCTGTCTTTTATATTCATGAAGTCTTTTTATCTGCATATCAAATATAGAATTTGGATTAATTTCTATTCCTTGAGTTTCTCTTAAATAGTTAACTAATTCTATTTTTTTCTCATGTTTTATTTCTAAAATTCTTTTTAAAATTCCTTCATCTTCAATGTATTTTTCCAATCTTTTTAACTGGCTTAGATCGGTAATCCATTCATCTCCAAGGAGTTCAGTTATTAGTTTTGCCAACTGTGGATTTGATTGAAGAAGCCATCTTCTTTGTGTTATTCCATTAGTTTTATTTTGGAATCTTTCTGGATATATTTCATACCAATCTTTTAATTCTTTATTTTTGAGAATTTCTGTATGAAGAGCAGCAACACCATTTATTGTATGACTTCCATATATAGCAAGCCATGCCATGTGTATCATGTTTCCTTGTATAATTGACATTCTTCCTTGTCTAGCTGGATCATTAGGAAATTTTTCAGCGAGAAATCCTTTTAATTGTTCATTTATTCCTTGAGTTATTTGATATACTCTTGGAACAACTTGTTCATATAAACCAACCCACCATTTTTCAAGTGCTTCTGCCAATATAGTATGATTAGTATATGAGAAAGTTTTTTCAACTATTTCCCAAGCTTTTTCCCAAGATACTCCTTCAACATCTAAAAGTAATCTCATCAATTCTGGAATAGCAATAACAGGATGGGTATCATTTAATTGAATAGCTGTAAATTCAGCAAATTTATCAAAATTTCTTCCATGTATTTTTTTAAATTTTCTTAAAATATCTTGTAATGATGCAGATACAAAGAAGTATTGCTGTTTTAATCTTAATTTTTTTCCTTCATCTGTTGAGTCATTTGGATAAAGAACTCTTGATATATCTTCTGCTCTAGTTTTTTCCTGAGTGGCATGAAGATAATCTTGTTGATTAAATTTTCCAAGATCAAGATCTACTATAGAGTGAGCTTCCCAAAGTCTTAAGGTATTTATATTTTTAGTTCCATAGCCTATTATTGGCATATCAAATGGAACAGCTCTTACATTTTCATCTCCAAAACTTACAATAACCTCATCAGCTGGCCTTTCAACAGACCATACATCTCCATATTTAAGCCAAGTTTCAGGTTTTTCTACCTGATATCCATCTTTAAATGATTGGTTAAAGATACCATTTCTATACCTTATACCATACCCTTGACCAGGAAGATTAAGAGTAGCAAGAGAATCTAAAAAACATGCAGCAAGTCTTCCTAATCCACCATTTCCTAAAGCAGAATCCTCTTCTTCATCCTCTATTTTATTATAATCAATACCATATTCTGCTAATACTTCCTTGACTTCACCTAATAATCCAAGATTAATAAGGTTATTTCCTAATGCTCTTCCCATAAGGAATTCTGCTGAAAGATAAAAAGCTTGTTTTTTTTGAGAATAAAGCTTTTTTGTCTCATACCAGTCTTCAGCAATTTCTTCCATAACAGCTTGTCCTAAGGCTCTATAGATTTCAAATTCATTAGCCTCAGCTATATCCTTACCAAAACTTATTTTTACATGTTTTTCAATTTGTTTCTTTAACTCATGTTTTTCAATTTTCATATTTTCTCCCTTTATTATCTTTTGAATTTTCTAGTTGTTATTTTTATATTATTGCATAATTCATCTGTAATATATTTTTCATTGAGTCTCCATTTCCAGTTTTTTCCTAATGTAGATGGAGTATTCATTCTTCCTTCTTCTCCTAAACCAATAAAGTCCTGCATTTGAGCTATAGCTATATTGGCTTTTGATGCCCATATTGCATCAATAAACCTAAGATTAATAGGTAACCAGTAATCACTTCCAAATTTGTTAAGATAATTTTTCAGATATTCATCACAATAATGTTTAGTTGCAAGAGGTATAGTTTCATACCATCCAACCACAGTATTATTATCATGGGTTCCAGTGTAAGCTACACAATTTTCTTCATACTTATGTGGCAGATAATCACTGTCCTCTGAATCAAAAGCAAACTCAAGAACTTTCATTCCAGGAAAACCACTTCTTTTTAAAAGTTTTTTTACTTTTTCAGTAAGAAGTCCTAAATCTTCAGCAATTATTGGAAGCTTTCCTAATCTTCTTCCAATTGTTCTAAAGAAATCCATTCCAGGACCTTTTTCCCAATGCCCTCTTACAGCAGTAGTATCTCTTGCTGGAATACTCCAGTAGGCTTCAAAACCTCTGAAATGATCTATTCTGATAATATCATATATTTCAAAACAGTAAGCTATCCTTTTTATCCACCAGTGATAATTTGTTTTTTTAAGATATTTCCAGTCATATAGGACATTTCCCCATAATTGACCATCTTTACTGAAATAGTCTGGAGGACATCCTGATACTCTTTTTGGTTTTTTATATTTGTCAAATTGGAATATTTTTGATTCACTCCAAGTATCAGCACTGTCTGTTGCTACAAAAATAGGAATATCTCCAATTATGCTTATTCCTTTGGAATTTGCATAAGATTTTAATCTAAACCATTGTTTATAGAAAGTATATTGCACAAAAGAAAAATAATCCATATTTTTTTTCAAATTTTCATCATTTTTTTCAATTTTTTTTAAATTTCTATATTTATAACATTTAGGCCAGTTTTGCCATGACTTTCCAGAAAATTTTTCCTTCAATGCCATATATAAAACATAATTGTCTAACCAATAAGCATTTTTTTCTTTAAATCTTTTTAACTCTTCCTCTATTTCACCATTTTTTTCAATTTTTTTCAAGAAAATTTCAAAAATATTTTTTAAAAGTTTAGTTTTTCTTTCATTTACCTGTTCATAGTCAAGATTATTTTCATAATTTATTTCTCTTAAAGGTAAGAGGTCTTTATCATCTATATATCCAAGTTCTATAAATTCTTCTAAATCTATAAAATAAGGATTACCTGCAAAAGCTGAGAAAGACTGATATGGTGAATCACCATATCCTGTAGGTCCCATAGGAAGTATCTGCCATAATTTCTGCTCAGATCTTTCCAGAAAATCTACAAATTCATATGCTTTTTTTCCAAAATCTCCTATTCCATATTCACTTGGAAGAGAAGTTATATGCATCAATATACCACTGCTTCTTTTAAACATTTTTCCCCCTATTATTGAATAAAGTTTTTCTTTTCATGAAGACTGTTTATACTGATTTTTTTTTCAAAAGATTTTTCATATATTTCAGCTAATCTTGCCATATAGATATCACTGTGTATATGTTCTGAAATTATCTGTACATAAACTTCATTATCTGTAAGAGCAGCTATCATTTTATTACCAGTATTAGTCACCACAAAACTTGTAGAGAGATCAGTTACCATCATTATTCTCTTTGGATTTTTATAAGTTTCTTTTACTTCAGTTTTATGATAATATTCAATTTCTTTTCCAATATCTTCTAATTTATTAAAAGAAAATATTATAATTCTTACTCCCCTTTCAGCAGCTTCTTTTAAATCAGCCTTCATTATTTCTAAATCAAAATCTGTATTTAAGTATATTTCCTTTTCTGCCTCTTTTATTATACTGTGAAGAGTATGAAGAATATTTTCATATCCTTCTATTCTTAGATAATAGTCCTTTTTTAAAGGTCTTTCAATATTTTTAAGATGTAACTTTATACTTTCAGCATTTTTATGAAATTTTTTTTCTATTTCATCAAAAATTATTTCAGGCTCTTTTGCTTCATATTCTTTACTTTCATTAGGAATCATAAAAATATATCCATTTTTATATAAAGACTCTAAAGATTGGTACACAGTAGATCTTGAGAGATTTAGTTCCTTTGCTAGCTTATAACCATTTGTTTTTCCTGATTTAAGCAAGGCTATATAGACTATTGCTTCTGTTTTGGTGAAGCCAAAATTCTTAAGTTTGTCTATCACATCCTGCATAATTTTCTCCCCCCTTAGATTTTAAGTAGTACATAATTGTACTACTATTCTCACTTTAATTATACTTTATAAAACATATAATATCAATAGCGATTGTAGTAAAAAAATCTATTTTTCTTAAAAATATTTAAAAAAATAAATTAAATAAAAAAAGAATGACTTTTATTTTTCAGTCATTCTTAATTATTTATATTGAATTATTATTTATTATCTTTTACTACATTTTGTCCAGCTATTCTTCCAAATACTGTAATATCAGCAATTGCATCACTACCTAAACGATTAGTTCCATGAATATCACCAGTAACTTCACCAGCTCCATAAAGTCCTTTTATGATTTCTCCTTTAGTATTTATAACTCTTGCATTTTCATCAATTTTTACTCCGCCCATTGTATGATGTACAGCAGGAACAGCTTTCATGATATAAAAAGGTCCTTTTGCTTCAAATGGAGTAAGTTTTCCTCTCTTATTAAATTCAAGATCTTTTCCATCTTTAGCATATTGATTATATTTCTCAACAGTTTTTTCAAGTTCAACAGCATCTATTCCAAAGAAATCAGCAGCTTCTTTTATAGTATCAGCTTTTACTAAAAGCTTATTATTAAAAAGGTAATTCATTTCATCTTCATGATGTTCAGCTACTCCGCTTAATTTTACCTGTGCTTCATCACAGAATTGGTAAGCAGCATTTCCAGTTTGATTTTTTATTGCCATAGAGATAACATCTCTTCTTTCTAATTCTTCAACAAAACGTTTTCCTTCTTGATTGACAAGAATACTTCCACCAACAAGTCTCACATCTCCAAAATAAAGAAGAGCCCCACTTATAGGATCACATGTAGGATAAGTTTGGATGAAAGGCATATCTTCAAGCTGTGCACCTATTTTTTCAGACATAGTTATTCCATCACCAGTTATTCCAACTGTATTAGTAGAAAGGATATTTTCATCTACATCTTTATTATATTTTACTCTCATTTCAAGATTAGAGCCAAATCCACCACTTGCTAGAATAACTCCATCTTTAGCAAGGAAAGTATATTCTTTGTCTTCACTTAGAGCTTTTACACCAGTAACTCTTCCCTTATCAACTATAAGTTCTACAGCAGGAGTTTCATATAATACAGGAATATTTAATTCCTTAGCTTTAGCAAGAAGTTTAGAAATCATTTCAACACCAGTAGCACCTTGAGGTACAAGACTTCTTTCTACAGAGTGTCCTCCAAAAAACATCTGTCTGTCTTCAAAAGTCATATTGATATAGTCTTTTAGCCATTCAGCTCCACTTAGAGCATTATCAGCCAAAACTCTTACCAGTTTAGGATCTCCTTCATTATCTCCACCTTTTAATATATCATTATAGAAAGCGTCATTGCTGTCTTTTAAACCTTTTTTTACCTGTACCCAGTTATTAGGAGCAGCATATTCTCCACCAGATATAAGAGTATTTCCACCAGCAAAAGCCATTTTTTCAAGAACTATAACATTTTGAGCACCATTATTTTTAGCTTCGATAGCAGCTACAAGACCTGCTCCTCCAGCTCCAATTACAACTACATCTTTTTTCTGAGTTTCTTTAACTAACTTTTTAGGTTCTATAACAGGTTTTTTATTTAATTCTTTAAGGTCAGTTCCAGAGTTTTTAAGGGCATTTCTTACTGCCAAAGTAAGAGCTCGGCTTGTACCAGTAGCACCAGATACTCCATCTACTCTTAAAGATTGATATTTAACTATTTGTTCTGGAACTTTTTTTGCCGCTGATTCAGAAATTATAGGAGTATCGGTATTTTTTATTACTTTTACTTCTTCAATTTTATTTTTAGAAGTTTTTACTTCTACCTTTACCTCACCTCTGTACCCTTTAGCTTCTCCAACATATGTTCCTTCTTTGAATTCAACTCCAAAAGCTGAAACTGCCAAAACTGCACATAACATAAGAGATAAAATTCTTTTTTCGTTCATAATTTAATCCTCCTCAAGATATTTTAGTCACTATTATAATTATAGCTCAAATTTCATACTTTGACAATAAAAAAGAGACGAAATAGATATTCCGTCTCATAATGTTAATATTTATAATACAACTACTCTTTTTTCTATTGGAAGAAATTCTTTTCCAGGTGCTAGAGCAGTAGGTTTTCCAAAAGGCATCTGTGCTATAAGCTTCCAAGATTTCGGGATTTCAAATACATCTTTTACTTCATCATCAATTAGTGGATTGTAGTGTTGAAGATTTGCTCCCAATCCCTGTTCTTCCAGAAGAGACCAGATAGCAAACTGCAACATTCCATTTGCTTGTTCAGCCCATACAGGAAAATTATCTCTGTAAAGAGGGAATTTTTCCATAAGCTCTTTTGTTGTTCTTGTAGAATCAAAGAAAAGAACAGTTCCATAAGAATTAGCCAATCCTTTAATCTTATTTTCAGTAGTTTCAAAGCTTTTTGCAGGAACTACTTTACGAAGAGTATTCATAAC
The DNA here is from genome assembly GCF_032477075.1 of Fusobacterium sp. Taxonomy (NCBI): domain Bacteria; kingdom Fusobacteriati; phylum Fusobacteriota; class Fusobacteriia; order Fusobacteriales; family Fusobacteriaceae; genus Fusobacterium; species Fusobacterium sp. The sequence continues at coordinate 14,651 of NZ_JAWDXO010000035.1, forward strand.
AATTTCCCATAATTTTTTATGATTTTCCCCATAGAGTATTACAACCCTTGCACTTTGATTATTAAATGCAGATGGAACATGTTTCACTGCATCTTTTATTATTTCTTCTATTTTTTCTTTAGGAATAGTTGTTTCCTTAGAAAGAGTATATATAGTTCTTCTATTTTTCAACACATCCATAAAACTTTTATTATTCATAATAGTCCTCCTTTTAATATATCAACTTAAAATTTTCATATTATATTATTCGATTAGAAACTATTATTTCTTTTTTTTATCTTATTTTTCTTCGTTATTTAATGTCATTTCAATTATTTTTTTCATATTTTCTTTGGAAAGACCACCTGCAATATATCCCATTATATTTCCTTCTTTATCTATCATAAAAGTAGTAGGAAAAGCATTGATGTAGTAATTTTTGAATATTTCACCCTTTACATCAAATACAACAGGAAATGTATAATTATTTTTAGTAAGAAATGCTTTTATTTTCTCTTCTGATTCATCTTGTGGAGAAGGATTTTCAGGAGTTGTTGGACTTGCAGCTCCCAAAATGACAACATCATTTTTATTATATCCATATTCTTTATAGATTTCTTCTATATGGGGCATTTCTTCTCTGCAAGGAGGACACCATGTAGCCCAGAAATTAAGAAAAACTACCTTTCCTTTATAATCTGAAAGCTTATGAAGATTTCCATACTGATCTTTTAGCTGAAAATCATAAGCTGGAAGTTTTTTTTCCTGAGAAGGTTTATCTGGCTCTTCAGTTTTTGCAGCATAGTCTGGATTTTGTGGCTGTTGTCCGACTGCAAATACATTGAAATTAAATCCACTTAAAGTCATGATTCCAATTATTATCAGAATAGCTCCACTGATTTTTATACTATATTTTAAGAAAGATTTTTTTGTTTTTAAAAAATTTAATACTTTAGTGGTAAATATTCCAAGAAGTAAAAATGGAATAATAAACCCTAAACTGTATATTAATATAAGCATATTTCCAAGGAAAGAAGTTTTAGCTCCAGATGCCATAATAAGAACAGTAGATAACACTGGACCTATACATGGTGTCCATGCAAAACTAAAAGTAAATCCTATAATAAATGCAATTAATGGATTTATTTTTTTAGTATCAAATCCTATTCGGTGCTCCCTTTCCATAAAATTACTTTTTAACAGCCCTATTTGGAATAAACCTAAAAGCAGAATAAGGATACCACTTATTCTTGTAAATAGAACTCTGTTGGTATTAAAGAACCCTCCTAGCTTGGAAAAAGAAAGTCCTAAGATAAAGAAAGCAGCGGATATACCAAGAATAAAAAATATGGTATGAAGGAATACTTTTTTCTGATTATAAAAAATATTACCATTTTCATCTGTTGCAGCAGTATTTCCAGACAAATAGCTCATATAAACTGGGAGAAGGGGAATAATACAAGGTGAAAAGAAGGAAAATATTCCTCCTAGAAAAACTAAAATAAAACTAATATTATCTGTTAAAAGTATGTCATTAAACATAGATCCTCCTTGATTATATAAATAGAATTTATTATATACTATAAATATTAAATATATTTAATTATTTAGTAAAAAATTACTAAATTCCTTTATAGATATGAAAAAATATTCTGTAAATATGTAAGGAATATGTGATTTAAAGTATCGTTGATTGTTAAAATAGTTACTAAATCTTATTGTATAGATTTTGCAAGAAAAAATTAAATATTTTTAATAGAAAGGTGGAGAAAAAATAGTTTAGAAAAATTAAAAACCCCCTAAGGGCTGAGGCTACTATTTGTTCTTATACCACCATCAAGCAATAATGAAGAAAGCTATAGCTATTCCTCCATTAATTGAAAATGAATGGATATAGATGTACATATAGTACCTCCTTGTGAATAGAATTTACTATATACCAAGTCTCTGATCTCTTGATATATATGAGAAAAGCTCCCTCAAAGATCATCAGAGCTTTTTCTATTCACAAGTACCCCAAAGGGTCTTTCAATTTAATTATAACATGAATCTATAAAAAGTTAAAATATTAAAAAGAATGCTGTATAATCACAGATTAGCAAAATTAATAGCAGATATATTTTGATCTGGTTTATAATAAATTTTATTATGAATTATTATTTTTTTCTTTGTAACATAAATGACATAATAGGTTGGTATTATTATCTTATAAATCTTTCCCCAAGATGTTTTAATATATAGATTAAAAAAAATCTCCCTATTATTTTAGAGAGATTTTTTTATTTAAATTACAATTCCTCTTTTATTATTCTTAAAAATAATCTTTTAATTTCTTCCTTCTTTTCTCCTGGACCGAATATATAAAAAGATATATTGCTAAACCTTTTAAAACTTTTTTGTGGAAGAAGATCAGAAAGAAGTTTATCCTCACCATTGAGGGATACATATATTTTAGCCTCAGATACAGCATGATAGAATTTATTATATCTTGTTATTATAAATATCTCACCTTTTTTAAGTTTTAAAGTTTCTCCAATTTCTCCTACTATTTTTTTAATTTTTTCATCATCTTTCAATATTTTATCCAATCTATCTGTTACTAATTTTCCTAATTCCAGTTCATCTTCCAGACATTCATATTCATAGATAGTTTTCCATAGAGGTTTTAAAAATTTTCTTTCCATCAGCTGCTTCATAACAATAGAAGTATATTCAGTAGTTTTTCTATTGAGAGAAGCTAAATATGCTTTTCTTAAATGAGAATAGATATCATCATCTATTATTAGGTTATCTATTACTGCCTCAGTTGAGAAAAACTCTTTTTTATTCATTTCCTCAGGAAACATTTCTTTTTGTTCTTCATAAAGTTTCATAAAATGTCCAAGAATATTCCTTATGATAAATTCTGTATAAACAGAAATATGATGATTGTACACCCAAAGGTATAGTAAATCTCTGGAATCAACAACAGACTGCATAGCAGGGATAGCCTTAGAACTGTATTTTAATTTTCTGTCTTCTCCTATAAAAGTACATGAAAAAAGTCTTTCAATATCTATTCTAGGAGCTATATACCCACTCATATGATTATCTCTGATTAGGTAGTCCAGTTTATCCACATCTATTGTTTTAGAATTAACTATTTCTATTAAAATATTTTCCAGCCATAAACTTTCATCTGGATATAGATTTCCTATAATTATTCTGCATATTAATTCTATATTGGTATCAGAATTTATTTTAATGAGAGCAGGTTTTAATTTTTTTATAATACACAGACATGACATTAATTCATGGGAACTTCCAACTATATCTCCCTTTTTATCTTTAAATATTTTGTCAGCCTCTTCTTCATTTGCTAGATTTTTTATTAATGATTCATAAATTTCTTTCTTATCATAAAAAGATTCACCTAGATGAGAAAGGGGAGCATGGCCTACATCATGCAAAAGAGCTGCAAATTTTATATGAAATCTATAATTTTCTATTTGATTTTTAGTTATTCCAAATTCTTCCATATCTCTGTTCAAAGAATCAAAAAAATCACAGGCTAACTTCATTACTCCAAGAGAATGCTCATACCTTGTATGATTGAGAGAAGGGAAAAGATATTCACAAGTAAGCTGTTTTATTCTTTTTAATCTCTGAAAAGATGGAGTATCTACTATTTTTTGAACATCAGTATCTATGGTTATATAACTGTGTATTAAATCCTTAATTACTTTTTTTCCCATAATTCTCCTTTCTATGATTATACTTATAATATATTATAACTTTATTTTTTCTTAAAAGCTAATTTAATATTGAAAAGTTTTATATATATTTGTAACACAAATGACATAATAGCTTGGTACTATTATCTTATAAATCTTTCCCCAAGATGTTTTAATATATAGATTAAAAAATAGGACTTCACTTTTGTGAGAGTCCTATTTTTTATTGTATTATAATAAAAAAGAAAATCAGTAAATTTCAAGTTTGTGTAAATTAAAGATAAAATTGTAATTAATGCAGTGAAGCAACTTATTAAGAATTGGCATTGTTTGAACATATCAGTTTCAATAATTAAGAATTTAAACTGCTATAATTACTGAGATGCAACAGTGAAACTACTGTAATCTCACATTCTTTCAGATAAATTGATAGACTTTATTTATATTGAAGCATGTTTGAAACTTTTAAAAATTAAAATTTTACTGGAACTATTTTAGAGATACCTATTTCTTTATTCATAGTCACTCCAAATATAGATTCTGACTCTCTCATAGTATCTTTGTTATGTGTGATAAGAATAAATTGAGATTTTTCAGTAAATTCCTTTAATTTTCCAATAAGTTTTCTAGTATTCTTTTCATCCAAAGCAGCTTCTATTTCATCGAGAAATGTAAAAGGACTAGGTTTGTACATAAAAATAGACATGATAAATGCTATAGCAACCATAGATTTTTCCCCACCTGAAAGAAGAGACAGTGTCTGTCTTTTTTTATTTTTAAATTTTACAAATATTTCAACACCACATTCATCAAAATTTTCAGGATTAATGATAAGAAGTTTTCCTTCAGAGTTATTAAGAGTTTCCATGCACATCTGATTAAAATTAGTATCTATCTCTTTATAAGCAGTGAAGAATTTTTCATGAATAGTGTCATCAATTTCCTTAATTAATTCCAATAAAACATCTTTTCCTTTAACAAGATCATCTTTTTGGGTAGTAAGGAAAATATATTTATCATTTAACTCTTTAAATTCTTCTATTGCTAAAAGATTTACTGCCTGGAAATTTTTTAATCTGTTATCCAGAATTTTTAATTTATCTTTCAATTCTTTTAGTTTTTCTTCTTCCACTTCTATTGCAGTCACATCTTCCAGAGTGCTTAGAATATCTTTTAATCTTTCTAAATCAACTTTAGTTCTCTCAAGACTTTCTTCTACCCTATTTAGACTGTCTCTTTTATGAAGGAGATAACTTTCTGTTTCTTTTCTTTTTTTATTAAGATTTCTTTCTTCTTCTGTAAGAGCTTCATTTTTTACTTTTCTTTCTTGTACTTCAGTATTTTCACTTTCATATTTGTTTATTCTTTCTTCAATTTCTGTTTTTAATATTTTTTCTTTTTCTTCCAGAGAAATTATTTCATCTTCAAGAAAAGCAGTTTTTTCTTCCATATTTCTTTTTTCATCTATAAGAAATTCATATTCTTTCTTTTCTCTTTCTTCTTCTCTGTCTAATTGTCCAAGTCTATCCTGACTATTCATAAAGAGAATTCTTACATCTGAAAATTCTTCTTTTTTCTTTTCAATAGAAGTATTAATCTCTCGGATTTTTTCAGTTTCATGCTCCTCATCAGCCTTGATTTCAGCAATAACCTGATCAACTCTTTCTCTCTCATCTTTAGAACTGTTTATTCTCTTTTCAAATTCCTGACTGTATTTTTCTTCTTCTTCTAATTCCACTTTGACAACTCTTCTATCTTTCTCTATTCTCTCTTTTTTCAAAATATAATCATTATATAATTCTTCTGCTAATTTAAGTTGCTTTCTGATTCCATCTTCCAGAGAATCTATTTTATCTATTTCATTTTCAAAATTTTCAAGAGTTTTACTTATTTCATTTTGTTCAGTTGAAGCATTTTTTATAGTAGCAGTTAACTTTTCAACAGTTTCTTTAAGAATTCTTATTTCTTTTTTTCTTTCAAATATCTGACTGGCTGTGGAACTGCCAGAATCTCCACCTGTTATTCTTCCTCGTGAACTCATTAGTTCTCCAGAAAGAGTTACCACATTCCCCATAAACATGTTATTTTTAACTATTTTTAATGCAGTATCCAGATTTTCAACTATAAGAAGATTTCCAAGTACAAATTCAACTACACTTTTATATCTCTCATCAGCTGTTACCAGTTCAGCAGCTCTCCCTATCACTCCAGGAATATTTATTTTTACTTCCCGTTTCAGAGGAACCTTAATAGTATCAAGAGCAAGAAAAGAAGCCCTTCCAGCTTTTCTTTCTTTAAGAAAATTTATTGCTTTTTTAGCTGTCTCTCCAGTATTGACAACAATATCTTGTATATTTCCGGGAATTCCAGCTTCAATAGCTTTTTCTAATTTTTCAGGAATAGTTACAAGAGAAATAAATACACCTTCTATTCCAATAATTTTACTGTTGAGAACCTCTTTTACTCCTTTAAAGAATCCTTCATTATTTTCTTCCATTCGTAAAAGAGCCTGAAGTTTTGCTGAATGTCTTTTTTCATCATATTCAGCAGTTCTTACTATTTCAGAAAGTTTATTGCTTCTCTGACTTAGTTTACTTATTTCCTCTTCCAGAAAAGTTCCCCTTTCTTCAATTTCAACAAGTTTTTTTTCTTTTTCATTTTTAGATATTTCAGCTTTTTCCAGTTCTGTTGCAGCAGAGCTTAATTTCATATCATAAGATGAAAGTTCTTCTCTGAGGTTTGTAATTTTAGTATTACTCCCTTTTACTCTTCTGCTTGAACTTTCTATTTCATTTAGGAGTTTTAATTTTTCCAGTTCAAGTTCCATGACTTTTTTCTTTTTAAGTTCCATTCCTAAGTCAAATTCTTTTTTTGTGTTTTCCAGTTCTTTTAATTGAGACTCAAATTTTAAATTTTCTTCTGAAAGTTTCTCTATTTTTTCTTTAAGTGTTTCTCTCTCTTCAACAAGCATATCAAGAGATTTTAATTTTTCAGTTATTTTAAGATCACTGTTTTTCATTCTCTCATGTCTATCGCTGACCTCTCTTTTATATCCCTCTACTCTTTCACTTATTCTTACTTTCTCTCTCTCTTTGAGTTCAATTTCTCTTTTTAATTCCTGATTTTTTCCGCTCAACTCTTCGATTTCTTTTTTTAGTATGAGTTTTTCTTTGTCAATTTCATCAAGTCTGTTTTCAATGGAATTAAATTCTTTTTCCAGTTCAGCAGCTTCAGAAGCAAGTTTTTCTTTTACTGCATCTCCATCATTTAATTGAGTCTGTTTTTCATTAAACTCACTCATATATATTCCTTTTGCCAGTCTATCTCTCTCTTCTTTAAGATTAAGATATTCCTGAGCTTTTCCAGCTTGTTTTTCTACTCTGTCTCTATTTTCCTTTACTTCTCTTAAAACCAGATCTATTTTTTCCAACTCAAGCTCTACATTACTGAGATTTTTAACAGCTTCATTCTTTTTTATCTGGAATTTTTTTATTCCAGCAGCTTCTTCAATGATTCCTTTTATTTCTTTCGAAGATGAACCAATAATACGTTCTACCTTTCCTTGACCAATAACTGAATAGGCACTTTTACCTACCCCAGTGTCAAGGAAAAGATTTCCTATATCTTTTAATCTTGTTTTTACATCATTTATATAGTATTCATTATCACCAGTAGCATAAAGTTTTCTAGTTACTTTGATTTCTTCATTTTCCAAAGGAAGAAAAGAATCAGTGTTGTCTATATACAAAGAAACTTCAGCTGAATTCATTGGTTTTTTATCTTTTCCACCAGAAAAAATGACATCAGAACTTTCCTTTGCTCTGATATTTTTATAGGACTGTTCTCCAAGTACCCATAGAACAGCATCCAGAATATTTGATTTTCCACTTCCATTAGGTCCCACTATAGATGTGATTCCTCTGTTGAATTCTATATATACTTTTTCACCAAAAGATTTGAATCCAAATATTTCAACAGCTTTTAAATACATATTATCTCCTACTAAGTATGATTTTTTTAAAAGTTCTATACAGATTATATATTATTATTTTAAAATAAAGAATAAATTTATTCTATTTTTATTCAAGAAATAAGATTTTACCCTTTCATATAAAGTATAGCATTAAAATTATTATCTTGCTATTTTGAATTTATTTTTTATACTGTCTGTATGTTGAAAAAATTTATTGATATATGTATAAATAATAAATTCTGTAATGAAAAAATAATAGTGAAAATATAGAATTCTCTAAATAGAAAAATATCTTGAATTTGTAAATAATCAATTGTAAAGTCGCTGAATCTAATATATAATAAGAGGTAATTCAGACACTAATTTATTAAAATGATGGAGGCGTACAAATGGAAAACCTAAAATTAAAAGATTTTTTAGACTACAAATATCTTTCTAATCTTGAATTTTCGCCAAATGGGGAAAATGCAGGTTTTGTAGTAAATACTGCAAATTATGATGATAATAATTATCAATCTAATATCTGGCTTCTAAATAATAAAACAAAAAAATATTCAAAATTGACATCATTAAATGAGGAAAGATCATTTTTATGGGTAGATGATTCAACAATTATTTTTCCAGCTGCAAGAGATGCTAAATTAAAAGAAAAAATCAGCCAAGGGGAAAAATGGACTGCTTATTATTCAATAGATATCAATGGAGGAGAAGCTGACAAATATATGCAGATTCCTCTTATGGTTACTGCTATAAAAATGATAGATAAAGATAATTTTGTTCTTACAGCTAAGTATGATAATTATGGAATTAACTTGAATGAATTGACTGGAGAGGAAAGAAGTAAAGCTGTTGCAAAATTAAAAGAGGAAAAAGATTATGAAGTTCTTGATGAGATTCCATTCTGGAGCAATGGTGGAGGATTTACTAATCAGAAAAGAAATAGACTTTATTTATATAACAGAGTTTCTAATGAAGTTACACCATTGAGCTGTGAACATACAGTTGTAACTTATTTCTCATATAGAGATGGAAAGGTACTTTATGTTGGAAATCTTTTTGAGGGAAAATTGGAGCAGAGAGAAGGAATATTCTGTTATGATATAGCTTCTAAGACAACAGAAACACTTCTTCCAATAGATGCCAATTTCAGAGTCAGTTATGCTGAGTTTTTAGAAGATGCAGTTATATGTGCCTTAAATGATTGTAAAGAATATGGAATGAATCAGAATCCAAGTTTCTATGTAATTAAAAATGGAAAACTTGAATTATTGAAGAAACATGATACATGGATGGCAAATACTGTAGGATCAGACTGTAGATATGGCGGAGGAAAAAGCTACAGAGTAGTTAATGGAAAACTGTATTTTCCAACTACTGTGTTTAAAGATTCTTTCTTGAATACCATAGACCTTGCTGGAAATGAAACAGTACTTACTAAAGCTAATGGATCAGTAGATGTGTATGATGTATGTGGAGATGAAATTCTTTTTGCTGGACTTAGAGGAATTAAACTTCAGGAAATATATAGTTTAAAAGATGGAGAAGAAACTCAAATTACTACATTTAATGAAAATATATATACAGATAAAAAACTTTCTATTCCTGAAAAATGTAATTTTGTAAATGATGGAATTGAAATAGAAGGTTGGGTATTAAAGCCTGTAGATTATGATGAAACAAAAACTTATCCTGCTATTCTTGATATTCATGGAGGGCCAAAAACTGTATTTGGAGAAGTATTCTACCATGAAATGCAGGTTTGGGCAAATATGGGATATTTTGTATTCTTCTGTAATCCTCGTGGAGGAGATGGAAGAGGAAATGCCTTTGCTGATATCAGAGGAAAATATGGAACTATTGACTATGATGATTTAATGAAATTTACAGATGCAGTATTAGAAAAATATCCAATTAAAGCTGACAGAGTGGGAGTAACTGGAGGGTCATATGGTGGATTTATGACTAACTGGATAATTGGACATACTGACAGATTCAGATGTGCTGCTTCTCAAAGAAGTATAGCTAACTGGATATCTAAGTTTGGAACTACAGATATAGGATATTACTTCAATGCAGATCAGAACGCTTCAACTCCTTGGATAAATCAGGAAAAATTATGGTGGCATTCACCAATGAAATATGCAGATAAAGCTAAAACACCTACACTGTTTATCCATTCAGAAGAAGATTATAGATGCTGGATTGCTGAAGGAATACAAATGTTTACAGCTTTAAAATATCATGGTGTAGAAGCTAGACTTTGTATGTTCAGAGGAGAGAACCATGAGCTTTCAAGAAGCGGAAAACCAAAACATAGAATAAGAAGGCTTGAAGAAATGACTAACTGGTTTGAAAAATATTTGAAAGACTAAAAAAAGTTAGAAGAGTGGGAACACTCTTCTTTTTTTATAAATAAAAAATTGACTTTGATGTGTATAGTGTGTATTAGATAGTCGGATATTTATAAATAAAATTTTAGAGATAAAATATTAAAGAGTGGTTCATAAGCAGAAATTTAATTGATAGTGATAAAAAAGAAAATAGTAAAGTTTGGAGTGGCTAAGAATATTCAAAATAAGTAAAATAATAAATATAGTTTAAACCCTCAGATAATTTACTGAGGGCTTTTTAATAGTGAAAATATTATATTAAAATTTAAAAAATTTCAATATTTTATGTCTAAGTAAATCAAGAGATTTTTTTTTTGATATATGGTATAATATACAGGAAATCAGAACATAACAAAAAATTTAAAAATAAAAAATACAGAATTTTTAAAAGAATTGAAGGAGTTTTTACTTTTCATTATGAAATTGTAAATTAAAAAGAGCAAAAAATAAAAAATGTGGGAACTCATATATCTTGATTTGTATTTGAAAGGAAAAATATGAAAATAAAAAGTATTGAAATAGAAAATAATAAAGTATTAAAAGATATAAAAATTAATTTTGAAAAAGAGAATGAAATTTTAAATACTATTGTTATAGCTGGAAGTAATGGAAGTGGAAAAACAACACTCCTGGAAAGTATTTGGAAATATTTTGATAATGAAGCAGATTATAGACAAGATATAGGAATTCAAGCAGAATTATTTTTGGAAAATGATGAACAAAAAATAAATAAGTCTTTACTTAGTGATTTAGACCTTTTAATATATAATAAAAGAAAAGATTTTAGAAAATATCAAAATATTATAGAAAATATAAAAATAATTCCTAAATTAATATATGTTCCTACTGAAATAAATTTTAATGAAGTAAAAACAAAAACTACTGCTCTACATAGAGATTATGAATTTTTTAATATTGTGAATTCAGATATGATAAAAGATATTCCTTCATATATTGCCAGCAGAATCACATATCTGGCAAATACAGAAGAAAATTTAACTATGAAAGAAGTAAAAGAAAAGGTAAATTCAGAAATTAATGGAATATTTGATATTCTTGAACTGGATATTAAGTTAATAGGATTATCAAAAGACGAAAAAAGTATGCCTATATTTGCTAATTCGTCAGGAGAGGAATTTGATATAAATCAACTTTCATCAGGAGAAAAACAGCTATTTCTAAGAACTTTAGCTATAAAAATGCTCGAACCTGAAAATTCTATTATTTTAATTGATGAGCCTGAACTTTCTTTACATCCAAAATGGCAGCAAAGAATTATAGAGATATATCAGAGAATAGGAAAAAATAATCAAATTATAGTTGCAACTCATTCTCCTCATATCTTGGGAAGTGTTCCAAGAGAAAATATAATATTACTTTCTAAAAATGAAAGTGGAGAAGTTGTTTCAACAACTGGAGAAGAGCTATATACATCTTATGGACAACCTGTAGATAGAATATTGGAAGATATCATGGGATTGGAAACTACAAGAAATCCTAAGGTTTTTGATTTATTGAATGAAGTTAGAGAACTGGTTGACAATAATCAATATGAAACAGATAGTTTTAAAGAAAAGTACTCTGAATTAAAATCTATTCTAGGCGAAACAGATAAAGATTTATTTCTTATAGATATGGATATTCAAAGAAAAAGAAGAAAGGTATAAATATGTTTAAAATTAATAAAAAGGAAGAGCCTGAATTTTTTAAAAGATTTAAAATAAAAAATAAGCCTCATAATTGGAATGATTATGGTCATAACATAAAAAAAGATTTGAAAAAATATATGTTTGAATATGAGCAAAATTATTATTGCCCTTATTGTGAGCTAAAAATAAGCATAGAAGAGAGTCAAATTGAACATATAAAACCTAAAGAAAAATTTCCTGAATTAATGCATGAATATTCTAATTACCTGACAGGCTGTAAAAACCCAAAAACTTGTGGTCAATATAAAGAAAACCAATGGTCAGAAAAATTTATTGATCCCACATTAGAAGACCCAGAAGAATATCTAACTTATGACATAAAAACAGGAAAGATTAACCCAAAGGAAAAAGAAAGATTAAAATTTGAAAAAGCTGATTATACAATTAAAATATTGAATTTAAATGATAAAAGATTATGTGAAATCAGAAAAACATTTATTGAGCAAAATTTAAAAAATAAAGAATATTTAGATTATACAGATAAATTTCCAAGTTTAAAAGAGTATCTAAAAGAAAATTTTAACTAAATATATATTAAAAAACAGAAAATAGAAAAGTAAAATTCTGATTTCTGTTTTTTATTTTCACATATTTTTTACACTGAAATGTAAAAAAAATTATATTTTTTTATAAAAATACACTTTTTAAAATCAGAAAAAATAGTTCTTTGTAAGGAAATAATTTTTTTTTACACAATTTTTACATAGAATTAACAATAAAATAACATTAAAATGATAGTATATTTTTCAGTTGGAGATGTTTATTAAAATTTAGGAGGAAGAATGTATCTAGATATCATTTTTAATGTTCTTGGAGGATTAGGAATATTTCTTTATGGGATGGACAATATGTCATCAGGAATGCAGAAATTAGCAGGACAGAAGTTGAAAAAAGTACTTGCATTATTGACAACAAACAGAGTTATGGCTATACTTATGGGAATGGGGGTAACCATGCTGGTTCAGTCATCATCAGTGAGTACAGTTATGACAATTGGATTTGTAAATGCTTCATTACTTACACTTAAACAGGCTCTTGGAGTAATATTTGGAGCCAATATTGGAACAACAATAACAGGATGGATACTTGTATTAAATATAGGAAAATATGGACTGCCAATTGTTGGAGCAGGAGCTATATTGTATATATTCTTAAAGGGAGACAGAGCAAAAACAAAAGCTCTTACTTTTATGGGACTAGGAATGATCTTTTTAGGACTTCAATTAATGAGTAATGGATTGAAGCCTGTCAGGAGTATGCCTGAGTTTGTAAGTATGTTCCATATGTTTTCTGCTGACACATATTTTGGTGTGATAAAAGTTGCAGCAATTGGAGCATTAATTACAGCTATTGTTCAATCTTCATCTGCTACACTTGGTATTACAATAACTCTTGCAGTTCAGGGACTTATTGATTATCCAACAGCTGTTGCTCTAGTTCTTGGAGAGAATGTTGGTACAACAATAACTGCTATACTTGCTACATTAAATGCTAATGCAAATGCTAAGAGAGCTGCCTATGCCCATACTATTATAAATACTTTGGGAGTTATATGGGTAACAGCAATATTTCCATATTATTTAAGATTTCTTTCAAACTTTGGAAGTCCAGAAGCCAATATAACTATGGCAATAGCCACAGCACATACAATGTTTAATGTAACTAATGTATTAATATTTATTCCTTTTATTGGAGTTATGGCTGATCTTTTGACTAAAATAGTAAAAGATGATGGGAAGAAAGACGAAAGGGTTACTAAAATTGATTTTCTTATGCTTAAAACACCAAGTATTGTTGTAGGACAGACAAAGACAGAAATACTTACAATGGGAAAGTATATTGAGGAAATGTTTAAGAGTTTAGATAATATTTATGTGAATAATGAATTTATAACTGAGGAAAAAGTAGTTCAGATGGGAAAGATAGAAAATGATTTAGATCTTTTTCAGAAAGAGATAACTGATGCCAACTTTGTGATATTGAATAAAAATATAAGTGATAAGATGAAATTGGATACAAGAAATAATCTTGAAGTATGTGATGAATATGAAACTATCAGTGATTATCTTATGAGGGTAACTAATTCACTTAAAAAGCTCCAAAATAATTCAATAGACCTCACTGAAGATGAAAAAACCACATTGAAGGAATTTAATGAGGACACAAGAGAATTATTTAGAAATGTAAATACAGCTTATGCCTTAAAAAATAAAGAGATGTTTGTTAAAGCTTTAATTAAGGCTAATAAGATAACTGAGAAATATAGAAAAGCAAAACAGATACATCTTCAAGATGGAGGACAGGAAAATCCAATAGCGATGCTGACTACTAGTTATATGGATATTTTAAACCACTATCGAAGAGTGAGAGATCATATTTTCAATATTATTGAAGTATATAATATTTAAACTGATAAAAAGAATGACTTAAAAAAGATATTAAATTTTAGTGTTTTTTATTAAAAAAATTCTAAAAGTATATTTATATCTTAATGTCATTCTTTTTTTATTAGACAGAAGAGTATTACTTTAGAGGTACAGATGTAATATTTATTTTTTTACTTTTAATAGAAAATAATGTATAATTTAAGAAAGAATTTATAAGTAAAGAGAGGTACAAAATGAAATTTGGTGAGGTACTGAAAAAAGTAAGAACACAGCAAGGTGACAGCTTGAGAGGGTTATCTGGAAAAACGGGAATATATTTCACTTATATAGATAAAATAGAAAAAACTGAAAAGCCTATAAATGCTGAAATTCTTGAAAAACTTGTAAAAGAGTATCCTTTACAGAAAAAGGAATTAATAAAAGCATATGTAGAGGAAACAATACCTGAGTTTGTAATAGATGAAATTAGAAATACTACAGAAGGAGATACAGCAGTAACCATTATAAAAAATAATGATATAAAAGAGTTATATAATCTTTTGCTAGAAGAACTTGAAATAAATGAGCAGAAGGAAATATTAAAAATGATGATTGAAAGAGTGGAGATACTCAGCTTTAGAAAAGGTACATTAGAAAAAGATATGGAAAAATTAGATAAAATTAAAAAAAGAATAACTAAATTATAAGAAAGATTAAGCCCATAAATTTTAGAAATAAAAATTCTGAGATTTATGGGCTTTTGATTAAACTAATCAAATAATTTTTTATTTCTTGACTTTGTTCCTCTTTAGATATACAATATGCTGTATAATTTTTAAAAGTAAAAAAAGAAATACAATAAAATTTTTTAATAATTGTGTTTAACTTTAGAGGAACTAAAATTTGTGAATAAATAAAATTAATAATCCTCCTCAATTAGAAAATTCTGAATCATTTGTAAAATTTCCATAACTTTTTCTTTGTCTGTCAATACTTTATCTTCCATTAAATCCTCCTCTATGCACTTTTAAATATAACTATATTAATTTATCAGGAAAAAAGCAAGAAAAAAATATTTTAATTTTTTATTATCTAGGAAAATATATATTAATAAAATTTACAGGAGTGAGAAATGAATAATATAAGAAGTACGAGAAAACAACCATTCTGCTGGCAGGAAAAGAAAATATTGAGAGTATTGAGATGCAGCTATAATGGAGCAGAACTTCAAAAACTTAGAAATCTATATTTAACTCTTACAGAGATATACAGTGATTTTAATGGACAGGATATAAAATATTACACTGAAACAATAGCCAAATACAGTGGACTAAGCAGAGCATGGATACCTAAAGGATTAAAAATTTTTGAAGAGTTAAAAGTAATTTTATTGATTGAGGATAAGGTAGGAGGCAGGTTTAAAGGTAAGAAACTTGTATTTACACCTGAAAATCTCAAGGAAATCAATATTAAAACCGTTGTTGGAGAAACCGTTGACGGAAAAACCGTTAATGGTAAATCCGTTGACGGTTTTTTGAAGACATCAGAAGATAGTCTTTTATTAGAAGATAATAAAAGAACAGAAGATATAAATAATACACACACAGAGAAGCAGGAGGAAAAAGTTATTGAAAAGATAGTGCACAAGGAAGAAAAATTAAGCAATGCTCCTGTAGAGATACAGCAGATATTAAAAAAGTATTGTGATTTAGGGCTCCCAGATTTCAACTACAGACCTGATAACTATATTTTACTGGGGATATACAGAGAACTTGGAGCTGGAAAACTATTTGAAGCCTTGACACTGATGTCGCAATCTCAATTTGTAAAAAATAATATGAGTGTAAATGCAATTTTTAAAATAGAGAATCTTAAAAAAGCCCTTAATGGGAACTTTAAAGACAAAACAGGCGCTGGAAAAAAGAGTGTTCCTGATACTAAAAAAGAATTTAAAGAACCTGTATATGAAAATTTCACAGGGGATTTTATAAAAAGCCTGCTCAAAGGAACAGCTGGAGGGGAATAGATGGTAAAATGCCAATATTGCGGAAAAGATTATGTAAAAAATGAAAATAAATATTTTAAGATGCTTCCAGAGGGAATTAAAAAGAAACTGGAATATATTCCAGAATGTGAGTGTCTGGAGAAAAATAAAATAAAAGAGATGGAGGAACTGGAAAAGAAAAGAATACAGGAATGTATAAAAAACAGGGTAAAAAAATGCGGAGATATTTCTGTAATGGATAAAAAATTTCTGAACAGCAGATTTGAAAATGCTGATATGAACAGTGATCATATGCAGCTGGCAAAGAAATATGCAGAGAGTTTTCTGAAAAAAGATAAAAAAGAGGGAATACTTTTCTATGGGGGAGTTGGAACTGGAAAGACTTTTGTAAGTGCATGTATAGGAAACTATCTCATGGAGAGAGGAAAAACTGTTATAGTAATTAATCTGGGGCTGTATTTTAATAAATTGAG
>NZ_JAWDXO010000036.1 GCF_032477075.1 Fusobacterium sp.
CTTATTCGATTAATATATCTAATATGAATCCAAAATAATTAATATTTTTTATTTTTTCAACAAATTTATCAAATTATAATTTCCTAAGAAATAAAAAAATGACTGATAAATAATTTTATTCAGTCATTAATTTATAACTTAAATTATTAAAAAATAGATTTAATTTCAGCAAGATTATATTTCTACTCATAAAATTTTTTCTTAAATATTCTAGTTATTAAAATATCTTTTACACTAACTTATTTCTTTACTTAACTTATCATTCTTCATATGATCTAAAAGGTGAATCTTTAGAAGGATAATTTTTTGGTTTCAAATAAAGGCCCATTTGTTTTTTTTCATAATTTAATTCTATAATAAATGAAATAATTAATAGTATAAGAACAAATGTAAATGGAAAAGCTATAATAATCAAAACATTTTGTAATGCATTCAAGCCACCTATTTTAAGCAATATTGTTGCAATGACAGATAATAGTATTCCCCAAACAATTTTTACTTCTTTGTGTGGATTCAAATTTCCATATTCAGACTGCATTGCAAGCACATAAGTTGCTGAATCTGCAGAAGTTATAAAAAATGAAAATACCAGTATAATTGAAATAATTGATAAAATGTTTCCTAGAGGATAATGTTCTAATGTAACAAATAATACTTTTTCAATAGGTAGTGTACTAATTTTTTCATTAATCTTATAAACTTCTGTAGAAGCAACTCCAAAAATGGAAAACCATAAAAATGAAAATATTGATGGAACACACAAAACATATATAAGAAATTCTTTTATAGTCCTTCCTTTAGAAATTCTAGCTATAAATATGCCTACAAATGGAGACCATGAAATCCACCATGACCAATATAATATAGTCCACTGCTGAATCCAAGCTTGCTCAGTTGGATTTCCAGGTGCTGTTCTTAAACTCATATGCAAAAAATTCTGTAAATATTCACCAAAAGAAGAAACCATCGTATTTAATATCTGGACTCTAGGTCCGACTAACATTAATGTCAACATTATTCCTATTGCTATAACAATATTAAGATTAGAAAGTAATTTTACTCCCTTCCCAATACCTGATAATGCAGAAAATAAAAATAATACAGTTGCAACAACAATAATAAGTAATTGAACAGAAAATGAATCAGAAATACCAAATAAATAATTTAATCCTCCACTTATTTGAATTGCCCCATATCCCAATGTTGTAGAAACTCCAATCATTGTTGCAAAAATAGTCATACTATCAAGAAATTTTCCAATAAATCCATCTGTCTTCTCTTTTAATATCGGTTTTAATGTTGCTGAGATCATTGTCTTTTCTTTTTTTCTAAATTGAAAATATGCTAATGACAGTGCTACAATAGCATAAATAGACCAAGCATGTATCCCATAATGAAAAAATGAATATTGAAAAGCATCTTTAAGAGCAGCTTTACTGTATAATTTAGCTTCTGGTGCTGATACAGCAAAGTGTGATAAAGGTTCTGCAGCTCCATAAAAAACCAATCCAATCCCCATTCCAGCAGAAAATAACATAGCTAGCCATGATAGTCTAGAATGTTCAGGTTTGGAAGTGGGGTCACCTAATTTTATTTTTCCAACAGGAGTAAAAATTATAAATACACATAAACATACAATTAAAGTAGTTATGGTAAGATAATACCACCCAAATCCATATCCTAAAGATATCCGAATATTTTTTGTAAATTGATTAAACTCATTTGGGATTAGTAATGCTAAGCCTATAAGCGTGAATGTTAATAGAATAGATATCCAAAATGTCAACCCTATTCTTTTTTGAAAATGCTTTATCATAAAATAATGAACCACTTTTAATAAACTGATTGTATCAAAAGTTAAAGTTCGTCTCCTTTCTTTCTTTTTTTATAGTTATCAATCCTATACTAAATTTTTAATAAAGAATAAGTCTATTCAATATTTAATAAAAAATGATATAATTTAAATAAAAAAGGGGGCTTAAATGGAAAAAATAATTGAAGAAAAACTAATAAACTCTATGATGAAAGTTCATACACTTTTAAAAAAAAGTTTTATAAATAAAAGAAAAGCTTCTTTTAAAGTGGAAGTTCCGCAATTCAAATATTCTGAATTACTCTATCAAAATGAGATTAAATTAGCTTTTGAATGCCTTAAATGGAATTATAGAGAATTACTAAGATATTTAAGAAAAGAAAACTATACTCCTTCATTAAAAATAGTACTCTTATATGAGCATGAAAAAAGTTTTCCAGTAGTTTTAAATATGACATTACCTGAATTTTTAGAAAGTGATTTGTTTGTAGGAAAAGAAATTTTAAACATAAAAAATGTTTAATAAAAAGACAAAGCTAACATACTGATTTAAAAAATTATAAATAAATTGTTAAGGATTATTTTTAGTTTTACTGAAAATAGTCCTAATTTTATAAATTTAAAATTTCCTTTGGATTATAACAATAAATCCACTAAAAGCTTCAAATATTCTCTAAAGTACATTTCACCTCCTTATTAGGTTTTTTAAAACAATTTTATATTTTTCCATAAAATTTTACTTTTTTAAATTAACTTTATAAACATACATGCTTTTATTATAACATATATTATATTTAAATTCAAAAATACAAATTTTGTTTACTTTTTCATTTACTGAAGAAAAAATTGATAAAAACCAAAAGATTTTATTTTTTATAACAACCATATTTAATAGTCCATACCATTAATATAATAAAATTTCTTGCAAAAATTTTCTTTCCATTCAATTTAATCCTTAAATATTCCAGTCCTTACCTTTATAAGTTAAATAATATATACTTTTCTACTTAGCTCTTTCCTTTATTATTTTAATCTTTTATCTAGTATGAAATATAAAAACAGTCTTTTATTTTTATATAAAAGACTGTTTCAATTCTTAAATTTTTAAAAATAGTTCTAAAAGCACAAGCTTCATGTTAATAGGATATCTCAACATCCCCTTTAAAGTAAGCCTTTTTTCCAAACCTTGCATGTCTCCCAATACATAGACTGTGTATTCTATGATTTTTCTGTACATCTCTTTATCTGAAGTCCCTCTCATTATTTCTTCTACAAAAAATATCTTTTCTTGAGGGGATATGTAATATTTTCCTTTAATAAAATCCCTAATACATTTATATATTCCTGTTTTATATTCAAGTTCTTTAGTTTCAGTATATTTCTTGAGAAAATTTCCTATATTTCCGTAAAATTCAGATTCGTTCAAATTAATTTTTGAATTTTTAAATCTTTTTATATCTTCACTATTTCCCATATAGAATGTATAGATAAAATCATCTACATCTAGTTCTTCAGCATTTCTTTTTTTTATTTTTACCAGTATACTTCTTGATTTTATTGTAGGAAGTATATTTAAGCTGTTGCTTAAAAGTATAAAAAAGCTTCCTTCATTAGGCTCTTCTATAAGTTTTAAAAGAGAATTTCCAGCTTCTTTTTTCATCTTTTGAATATCTTTTAATATAAATATTTTTTTCCCGCCTTCATATGAACTAGATGAAGATTTGTATGCAAGCTCTCTGACAGCATCTACTTTTATACCATTAGGATCATCTAATATTTCTAAATCACTATAAACAAGTTTATCTATCTTTCTGCATACATTGCAGGTATCACAAAAATCTCCTTCCAAAGTTTCACAACACAATCCTTTGGTAAAATAAAGAGCAAATTCCATAAGCTGATCAGTATCATTTCCGTAGAAAAGATAAGTTCCTGATTTTTTATTAGACTTTAATTCATTTCTAAAAAAAGTTTTAACTTCTTCATTAGAAACAATATCTTTTATCATTATCTTTCAGCCTTCTCTATTTTTCTAAGAATATTCAACTGATCAAGAGCCAACCCAGCACCTTTTACTACACTTTCAAGCGGATTATCAGCAAGTTTTACATTAAGGTTGGTAAATTTAGCTATCATTTCTGGGAAATTTCTGATAAGAGAACCTCCTCCAGCCATAACTATTCCTTTATCAACTATATCGGCTGCAAGTTCAGGCGGAGTTCTTTCAAGAACATATTTTACACAGTCTACGACTTCCATAAGGGAATCATTTATAGCTTCTCTTACTTCTTCTGAAGTTATTTCAACTGTTTTAGGAAGTCCTATAATCAGATCTCTACCTTTAATAGTCATTTTTTCTTCTTCTTCCAAAGGTAAAGCTGTTCCTATTCTTATTTTTATCTCTTCAGCTGTCTTATCTCCTATAAGAAGATTGTGAGTTTTCTTTACATATTTGATAATATCATTATCAAAATTATTTCCAGCTGTCCTTATTGTTTTACTTACTACTGTTCCTCCTAAAGAAATAACAGCCACATCAGTAGACCCTCCACCAATATCTATTATCATATTTCCTTCTGGTACAGATATATCAAGTCCTGATCCAAGAGCTGCTGCTCTTGCCTCTTCTATTAGATATGCTCTCTTTGCTCCAGCAGATATTGCTGCCTCAAGTACCGCTCTCTTTTCTACGCCTGTTACATCAATAGGAACACATATCATAATTTCAGGCATAATAAAGCTATATGAACCAAAAACTTTTTTTATAAAATATTTTATCATAGCCTCAGTAATATCATAATCTGCTATAACTCCTTCACTAAGAGGTTTTACAGCTACAATAGTATCTGGAGTTTTTCCAAGCATTTCTTTAGCTTCATTTCCTACTGCCAGTACTTTTCTGCTCTCTCTTTCCACTGCTACTACTGATGGTTCATTTAAAACTATTTTTTTGTGTTTTTTACTATAAACCAACGTATTTGCTGTTCCTAAATCTATTCCTATACTTCTGTTCAACCTAAAATTTGGGAATAATCTCATCTCTTTTCACCCTCTATACATTTTTTTATTGCTAATTCAATCAAATCTTCTCTTCCATCAATATAAAATCCAGCTATAAGTGCTTCAAAAGCTGTTGCTTCTTTATATTCTAAAATTGAGCATGATTTAGGAAATGTCTTTATATTTCCATTTTTTGCTCTATTACCTAGCATTTGATATTTTTCCTCTAATTGAAGAACTATTTCCTTGTACAATACACTCTGTTTTTTGGCATTGACACACTCCTTAACTCTTTTATTGAGATTCTGGAGATTCAGTCCCTTATTTATCCAATATTTTCTTATACAGAGTTCCCAGACAGCATCTCCAAGGTATGCCAGTACTACTCCACTTGTTTCTTTTAAATCTACATGTTCCATGTAGTTGTATCCTTTCCATCTTTGATTTTTATACCCATTTCTGCCAGTCTATCTCTAATTTTATCAGACATAGCCCAGTTTTTGTCAGCTCTTGCTTCCCTTCTTAGTTCAAGAATAAATTCAACAAGCTCAGAAGTCAGATTTCCAACTTCATTATCAAGCTTAAGTATAACACCCAAAACTTCCTGCATTATATTAACTACATAGTCTATAGTTTTTTCTACAGTTTCTTTTCCTTTTGCACTTAGTTTATCTCCTTCAAGAGCTTTATTTAATTCTTTAATAAGCTCAAATATAGCTCCAAGACCTTGTGCTGTATTGAAGTCATCATCCATAGCAGTTATAAATTTTTCACTTGATGATTTAAGTACTTCTGCAAGTTCAGTACAATCTGCTCCACCTTCTTTTGTATCAACTGCTAATGCATTTTTACCTCTCAGCAGAGCATTTTCTATTCTTTCTAATGATGACTTTGCCTGATTTAACTCATAGTTAGAAAAATCCATTGGTTTTCTATAATGAGCTCCAAGTATAAATAATCTTATTACTCTTCCTTCAAATTGTTCCAGTACTTGTCTAAGAAGCATAAATGTTCCTGATTTAGACATTTTTTCACCATTGATATTAATATATCCATTGTGCATCCAGTATCTAGCAAATTCTCCTCCACAAGAACATTTAGATTGTGCTATTTCATTTTCATGATGTGGGAATATCAAATCCTGTCCTCCACCATGTATATCAAATGTATCCCCTAAATATTTATGTGACATTGCTGAACACTCAATATGCCAACCTGGTCTTCCCTTACCCCAAGGAGAATCCCAATTTGGTTCTTCTTCTTTTGCAACTTTCCAAAGAGCAAAATCTACAGGAGATTTTTTTATATCAGAAACTTCTATTCTTGCACCACTTTTAAGGTCATCCACATTTTGTTTAGAAAGAGCTCCATATCCCTCTTTATACTTTTCTACATTGAAGTACACATCTCCTTCTGCTTCATAAGCATATCCTTTTTCTATAAGATTCTGAATTATTTCTATCATATCTCCAATATGTTCAGTTGCCTTAGGTCTTATCATTCCAGCTTCTTTAAGGTTTACTTTTGAAGTATCCTCAAAATATGCCTTTATGTATTTTTCAGCTATATCCTTAAGAGAAACTCCTTCTTCATTGGCTCTTCTTATCATTTTATCATCTACATCTGTAAAGTTTTGTACATATTTTACCTTATATCCTCTATATTCAAAATATCTTCTCACTGTATCAAAGAATATAGCTGGTCTTGCATTTCCTATGTGAATATAATTATATACAGTAGGTCCACAGACGTACATTGAGACTTCTCCTTCTTTTACAGGTTTGAATTCGTCAATTTTTCCACTGAGGGTGTTATATATTTTTATCATTTTATCCTCCTTAATAGCTCACCCATATTTTTAGAATCAGCTTCTACTTCAAAAATTATTTCATTGCCAATTCCTGATATGTTCAAATCTATTCCTTTCAGTTCTTCTATACCAAAATTACTGTAAATATCCAAAGAACCATATAGAAATTGTCCTCTCACTAATGTTGCTGGAAAAGTATTTTCCACAAAGTTATCTTTTCCATAAATAAGTATATTTTCATCTTTAAAAAATAATTTTACTCTATTTGAAATACGATATCCATCTTCTGTTTTAAACATACCTAAAGCTTTTCTTATTTTTTCTCCATCCTTTAAAGGTATCACCATAGCTGCATTTTTGCTGTCAACTATTATTTCCCCATCAATTTCTTTGAGAAGTTCTGATGGTTTTGTTCCTATAAATCCCTGCCACATAGCAAGTATTAAATCTTTATTGCTTCCAAGTGTATATGAATTAAAAATTAGTTTTTCAAGTTTTGAAAAATCTTTCATTGAAAGATATAAAGTATTCTTTCCAGCATATTTCAATAATTTTCTTTCTTCTGGCTGATCATTGAATGCAGTAAATACATTTTTGTCTCCAATAATCTCTCCTTGCAGTTTTACTATATTTTTATCTACAGTTCCAGTAAGAGATATCGCCTCTATCCCTAAATCCTTATTTTTTGTATTATTATAGACAAGAACTCCAAGAATATTGTCTCTGGTTTCATCTATTATATTTTCTATTTTAGCATTATAAGTTCCTTTTTTGTTAATTATTTTTTTCAAAACTGATTTATTTTCAGAAAAAATTATTAAACCTCTATGAAAACACATATATATATCCTTTTTAAGACCATATTTTTCCATATATTTGCTTTTCAGTTTATAGAATTCTCCATCTTTATGAAAATATTTTACACTGTCTTTTAAAATAAAGAAATACCAATATCCAGTGTCTACAACCACTGATGTTTTTAATTCTTTATTATAAAAATCAGAATCAGAAAAAGCATATACTTTTGAAATATATTTTTTTATTTTTTCAAATTTTTCATAATCTGCTTCTTTCCCAGCTGCACTTATCAAAGGTATTATTTCTTTAAAATCTTTATCTGCTATTCCTTCATTTGCATATATTATTTTTGTATCTTCTGCTATAAATTCCCTTGGAGATACTTTATATCCAAATCTATATCCCACCAAAAAACCAACAAAAATAATTACAATAAAAAGCAATATATATCTTTTTTTCATAATCTATTCTCCTTATTCAAATCTATTTTTTTGTATTCTTTTTAATTCTCTGACAGTTAAGTCTATTTTTTCTGCTTTAAATACAGGAGCACTTATTCTAGCCCTTCTTATACAACAGGAATCAACAGAACAACATAAAGTCTCCTCTTTAAAGTAACCAGCTTCTTTTACCACTTCACCACATGGATCTATTATCACAGAGTTTCCAAAAAATGTCACTCCATCTTCTACTCCTGATCTGTTAGTCATTATATTAAATACTCCGTTAGATATAGAACTGCTTTTTAATAAAGTTTTCCATGTTGATGATACTGAGGATTTATTTACTCCTAGTCTTGCTGGAGCATTAGCTATAGAAAATATGTACTTAGCCCCATCTTGTGAAAGAATATAATGAGCTGATTGATGCCATGCATCTTCACATATAAGCATTCCCATTCTTCCAAATTTTGTATCAAATGCTCTTATTTTTTCTCCATTTCCAAAATATCTTCCTTCAAAAAACATTCCATAATCAGGAAGATATACTTTTCTATGTTTGTGTATAATTTTCCCATCTTCAAGATAGTAGGCTGTATTATAGGGATATTCCTCTTCTCCCATCTCTGCCATACCAAATATTATACTTATCTCATTACTTTTTTCCAACAATATATCTGGAACATTCTTCATAGCAGTTTCAAAAACTATATCTTCCAGCATATATCCATTTAATGCCAGTTCAGGAAAAATTATAATATCATCTCCTGCTTTTATACCTTTTTCAATTAACTCTACCATTTTCAATAAATTCTTTTCTGTATCTCCCAATACAGGTTTCATTTGTTCTATACGAATATTCATAACTCCCCCTATTTAAGAGATAACAAATCTTCTAATGTAGTTATCTTTATATTATCGTAATCTCCTATAATAATTTTTACTTTTTCTCCTGCTCTCTCTACAAGAGAAGAATCATCTGTTCCAAGAAATTTTTCATCTTCTGCTATTTTATATGCCTTCTTTAGTATATCACCTCTAAATGTCTGTGGTGTATGAACAGCTATAAGCCCTGCTCTATTTGGAGTAGCAAGTATTTCTCCATCTAATCCTACTACCTTTATTGTATCCTTTACAGCTACTCCTATTACTGCTCCAGCAAGTGTTTTATCATTATCAAGTGCTGCACAAGTCATTTCTATATATTTTTCTTTCATAAAAGGTCTCACTCCATCTTGTACTAATATATAAGTGCTTCCTTCATCTTCTTTTAAAGCATTATAAATGGAGTCTTGTCTCTCTTTTCCACCAGCAAGAACTTTTTTAACTTTTTTTATACTATATTTATTGCATTGTTTTTTTACTAAGTCAATATTATTTTCATTAGTTACAATAATTATTTCGTCTATTAAAGAAGATTTTTCTGCTGTCTCCAAAGGAAAAATAAACAGTGGTTTTCCATTATACTCAAAAAACTGTTTTGGATAATCCAATCCAATCCTTTTTCCAATTCCAGCAGCAGCCAATATAAGAGTTATTTTCTTTTTTTCTATTTCAGAGTCACTACTGTACATCCTAATCCTCCCTCTCCATGTCCTCCAATTCTATATTCCTTTACATAAGGACATTTTTTCAGGTAATTAAGTATCCCCTCTCTAAGTGCTCCAGTACCTTTTCCATGTATTACATAAACTTCATTATATGAGTTCATAACAGCTCTATCCAGATATGTTTCAAGTTCATAAACTGCCTCATCTACCATTTTCCCTCTTAAATCTATTTCGCTTCTTACAGCTGTTTTCTTGTGTGAAAATGAATTATACACTTTCTGTTTCTTTTCTTCTACTACTTTTACATCATCCAATGATACTTCCAATTTTAGTATTCCTGCCTGTACCTGTACTGTCTCTTTAGAAGTATTTATCTTAAGTACATTTGCAAACTGATTAAGACTGTTAACAAATACTCTTTCTCCAACTTTAAAATCAACTTTTCTTGCAACTTTTGGTTTTTCTGCAACAGTCTTACTTTTATCATCTTGTAGAGCAGATCTAAGCATATTCAAACTTTTTTGAACATTTTTAATGTCTTCTTTTTTGTTATCTTCTTTTTGTATTTTCTCTACTAAGGCTGCTGCTTTAGACTGCATCTCTTTCATCATTTTATCTGCTTTTTCATAGGCTTCTTTCAATATGTCATTTTTTTCTTTTTCCAAAACTCTGAGTTTTTCTTCAAAAGCCTCTTTATCTCTTTGAGCAGCTTCTTTCAGAAATTCTACCTGTTTTTTCATAATATCAAGTTCATCAGCTTTATCTTTAATATTGCTTATCATTTTTTCTATTTTTTTATTATCATCACTTATATAGCTTTTTGCCTTGTTGATTACCTCTTCAGATACTCCAAGTCTTCTGGCAATAGTAAGTGCATTACTTTCTCCTGGAATCCCTATTAAAAGTCTATATGTAGGAGAAAGAGTCTCTACATTGAATTCCATTGATGCTGTTTCTATTCCCTCTTCATTATATCCATGAGCTTTAACTTCGCTGTAATGGGTAGTTATTATTGATTTACATTTTTTATCTTTCAGATAATCTATAACCGCCATAGCAAAAGCTGACCCTTCAGCAGGGTCTGTTCCTGATCCTAATTCATCCAACAATACTAGAGAAGCTCTTGTAACATTTTCAAGTATCTCCTGAACATTTTTTAAATGAGCAGAGAATGAAGATAATGACTGTTCTATACTCTGTTCATCACCTATGTCAGCATAAACTCCTGTAAAAAATCCAATACTTGAATGTTCATGTGCTGGAATAGGTATTCCGCTTAAAGCCATCAATGTCAAAAGTCCAGCTGTTTTCAACGCAACTGTTTTTCCACCTGTATTTGGCCCTGTAATAAGAAGAGTATTATAATCCCTTCCTATTTCAAATGTAAGAGGAACAACTGATGAAACGGGTATAAATGGATGTCTTGCCTCTACTAAAGTTAAAATTTCTCTGTTATTTATATTAGGTACTATACACTTTTTTTCTATCCCATACATAGCTCTGGCATTGAGTATATCCAGAGTAATAACAGCTTCTCCTACTCTATCTATGTCATCTTTGCTGTTTCTTATATAATCAGTTATTCTAAGGAGTATTTTTCTTATTTCTTCTTTTTCTCTTATCTCTAATTCTCTATTCTTATTATTTAGAGCTACTATTGACAAAGGTTCAATAAATACTGTCTGTCCACTTGATGATCTATCATGTTCAATTCCTTTTATCTGTCCTTTAAAGTCTGCTTTCACAGGAACTACACTTCTTCCATCTCTTTCAGTAATTATTTTTTCCTGAAATACTTTGGCAAATTGAGGTTCATTGAAAAGCTCATCAAATTTTCTTTTGATGTTCATTGCAAGAGTTTTTTTATGTATTCTGATATCTCTTAAATCAAGAGAAGCATCATCTTTAATCTCTTTATTATTATCAATAGCTTTATTAATAATATCTTCTACTCCTCTTAAAATAGGCACATCATTAAATTTATCTCTTAAATCTCTATACTTATTCAGATCATCCAGCCTATTTTTAAATACTCTGAAAAGTCTTAAATTATGATTGATATCCCATAAATCTTCCACATCTAAATATGTTCCTATCAACTGTGATTTTTTTGTCATTTTACAAATATCTTTCATCCCAGCAGTTTCCAATCCACCATCAAATTTCAAAAAATCTGTAAAGTCTCTCAATATATCCAGATCTCTATTTAAAGAGCTAAAATCTTTGAAAGGTTCAAGCCCCAATATTTTATAATGGTTCTCTTCTATAGCACTATAATTTGAAATTTCTTCTCTTAATTTATCAAATTCCAAAACTGTATAACTATGTCTATTCATTTTTACCACCTTGTTATATATTTACGTTCATTTTATTATATCACAAATCTCTATTTTTCTTAAAGAAAGTTGAAGAAATTTAAAAAAAACTTGATATTTTCTTTATTTAATGATACAATTATTTGCAATTGTGTGTTCAATTGCAATCAGGAAAGAGGTGACAAAGATGCAAAGATGTGAAATCACAGGAACTGGAATTATCAGTGGTAACCAAATTTCTCACTCTCATAGACTTACTAGAAGAGTATGGAAACCAAATTTACAAGTTACTACTATCGTTGTAAACGGATCTCCAGTTAAAGTTAAAGTTTGTTCAAGAACTTTAAAAACTTTAAGAGGTGCCAGCGAAGTTGAAGTAATGAATATTTTAAAATCTAATGCTTCTACTTTAAGTGCTAGACTTGCTAAATTCTTAAGCAAATAGTCTTTTAATAATGGCAATCTTTAATAAAAAAAGACAGCTTAAAAAAAGCATGTCTTTTTTTTATATCTTTTTATTTTAATCCTGACAAATCTCAGCAACAGAAAACAGGAAATTATTTTTCTTTTAATATATACTTTAATCAAGGAAGGAGATGTATTATGGATTGGATATTTTATCTGCAAAATGCTATTGATTATATAGAAGACAATATTCTTGAAACCATTGATTACAATGATGTAGCTGAGCATATTGGTTTTTCTAATTTTCATTTTCACAGAACTTTTGCACTTCTTACAGGAATAACAGCAAATGAGTATATCAAAAAAAGAAGATTATCCATGGCTGGAGAAGAGCTTTCTATGTCTAATGCTAAAATTATTGATATTGCATTTAAATATGGGTATGAAACTCCAGAAAGTTTTTCAAAAGCATTCAGTCGTTTTCATGGCTTCAATCCAAGTGAAGCTAAAAAATCTGGAACATCTCTAAAGAAATTCTCTCGTTTTTCTATTAAAGTAAAAATTGAAGGAGGAAAAATTATGGATTACAAGATTGAAGAAAAAGGTATAATGAGATTTTTAACTGCATCTAAAAGCTTTTTAAATGAGATAATAAATGAGAAAGAAAATAGAGATATTTCTAATTTCTGGACTGAATGTTTTAACAATGGAACTATTGATACTCTTAAAAAAAATTCGATTGATAAAGGTTTTTATGGAGTGTGCCTTCCTGTATCTAAAGAATGCGACAGCTTTAAATATGGTATTGGAGTAATCAACAATGATACTAACAACACAGCAGAAGGATTTGAAATCTGGACAGTCAATCCATCTATGTGGGCTGTTTTTAAATGTATTGGCAGTGATGGGCAATGTATATCTGATATGTGGGAGAGAATATTCAGTGAGTTTTTACCCACTTCTCCCTATAAAATGACTGAACAAGCAGACTTAGAATATTACTATGAAAATGATGAAAATATATTTTGTGAACTATGGATACCTGTTGAAAGAAAATAATTATATAATATAAAAAATGAGAATAGCTAAGTTTTAATAAATTTAGTATTCTCATTTTCTTTTAATTTAGAAATTAAATTTATATCCAACTGAAAATATTATCATCGAACAATTTAAATAACCTTTAATTCTATCAATATAGCTGATTATATTTCTTAATTTTTCTTATTTCTCAACTATTTTCTATTCTTCTACATCTGGAACTTTTGTCTTGATTATAAATGTTCCTACTATCATTCCTACTATTGATGGCACAAGCCATGCAAATCCATATTCAGATAAAGGCATTTTACTTAAAATTATTTTAAATACAGAAATATTCAATCCTCCTTTTATTAAAGTTTCCATAAGACTAAAAAGAAATGCCATTAATACTCCTCCCTTAAAAGGTCCATCATTAGGGAGAATTTTTTTTATTAAACCTAAAAAAGTTATTATTATACATATTGGATAAATTACAGCAAACATAAAAGAAGCATATCCTACAATTCTATTAACACCAAGAATTCCTAAAGCTCCACCAACTATACATACAACTATAAGCCATTTTGAATATTTTATTTTTCCTCTTGTAAATTCTTCAACAAATTCTCCTGCAATAGTAGCTATTCCTACCCCAGTAGTCAAACAAGCAAGCATAACAATGATTGCCAGAACTCCTGAACCTGCTTTTCCAAGAAGTTGTTCTACAAGAACTATCAGCATTGTTGCCATAGACATATCTGAAGTTACAAATTCATGTCCTGTTGCCCCTAGATATAATAATCCTATATAGATAACTGTTAAACCTACAATAGCAACCAAAGCTGTAATGTATATTCCTATATTCACTTGTTCCTTCTTTATTTCTCCATCTTTTAAAGCATTGAAAAATAATGCTGCACACATCAAACCTAAAGTTAAATCACCAGTATTGTATCCAGTTATAAGAGCATCTACAAAAGGTTTTTTTATTCCTGCAGGTATTGGTGTTCCTATTGGTTTAATAACTGCTGCTACAACTATTATAAGTAATGCAATCAAAAGTACTGGTGTTAAATATTTTCCAATTTTATCTACTACTGAATTAGCATCTCTGGCTATAAAGAATACAATTATAAAAAATACAAATATTGTTACTGATATTGGTACCTTGTCAGTTAGTGCTTTAATTCCCATTTCATGTGTTGTTGCTGCTAGTTTTGGCATAGTTGAAGTCATTGCAATCATCAAAACCATTATCAAATAAAAAAAATTATAAAACCAAGGTGCAATAGGATTTAAAACATTTTTAACATTTCCTCCAGAATTATTGACTGCAATTACAGCAATTACTGGAAGCAATATCCCTGAACAGAATAATCCAAAGGCCCCTGACATCCATGCTGTTCCACTAGCAAATCCTATTCCAGGTGGAAAAATTAAATTCCCTGCTCCAAAAAAAGTTGAAAAAAGAGCAAATCCAACTATTATTCCTTTCTTAATCACTTTGCTATCCATAAATTTTCCCTCTCCTTTTTTATTTATTTTATATTTTAATTTTTCTTATATACTATTCTTCCATTAACCATTGTAAAACTTACTTTTACATCTTTTATCTCATCTTCTGGAATAATATAAATATTTCTTTCAAGTCCTACTATATCTGCATGTTTGCCAATTTCCAATGTTCCTTTTATATTTTCTTCAAATGATTGATAGGCAGCATTTACTGTAAACAATCTCACTGCTTCATCTATAGTTAATTTTTGTGATGGCATCCATCCATCTTCAGGAAACCCTTTTATATTCTTGCTTGTTACTGCAAAATAAATATTTTCTAAAATATTAAAGCTCACTACTGGTGCATCTGACCCTCCTGAAATATGTAATCCTTCATCTAGCATTGTTTTCCATGCATATGATGAAAAAGTTCTTTCTTTTCCTAATCTTTCTTCTGCTATCTCCATATCAGTATCTATAAAAACTGGCTGTATATAAGCTGTTATATTTCCCTTTACCATTTTATCAATTATTCTCTTGTTTGTTATCTGTGCATGAACTATTCCATCTCTCATAGGATTTGAAAGATTATCCTTATTTACTTCGTTCAAAATGTCAGCTGCTATTTCTATAGCTCCATCACCTATTCCATGTACTGCTATCTGCATATTATTTTCTTTAGCTTTTTTGAAAAACTTTCTCAATTGGTTTTCATCTAAAATCTGTATTCCACGAGTTTCAGAATCATCTGAATAAGGTTCATTCATATAAGCAGTACGAGCCCCTAGTGACCCATCTGAAATAACTTTTAAAGGACCTATTTTAAAATATTCTCCTCCTTGTCCTGTTCTATAGCCTTTTGCTATAAATTCTTCAAAATTTTTATAAATAAAAAACATACATTGTTCATAAGTTCTAACTTTCAGTTTTCCTTCTTTTTCAAGTTCAGTGTAAGCTGTTATCACTTTTTCCCAATCTTCCTCTGGAACTGCTGAAAAGTAATCAGCACTATGTACTTGTGTTATTCCTTCCTTAAGAAAATCTTCCTGTGCTGAAAGTATCATTTCTTTAATATATTCAATAGTTGGTTTTGCTAAAGTCTTTCTATAAACTGTAATTGAAGATTCTCTTAAAATTCCCTTTTCAGTATCTATATATTCCATAGCTTCTTCTGTGATTTCATTTTCTAATATTAATTCCATAGCTTTAGAATTCACTACAGCAACGTGAGCACACACTCTCAATAAAATTATAGGATATTCAGCAGATATTTTATCCAGATCCTCTTTATAAATAAAATCATTTCCATCTTTAAATTCTGATTGATTCCAACCCCAACCTATAAGCCAATCCTGGCATAATCCATTTTTTTTATAATGTTCTCTGCTTCTTTTGATAACCTCATCAACTGAATCTGAACCATTAAGCTTTATGAATTTTTTTGTTTCTGCATAATCTAAAGCATGAAGGTGTGTATCCACAAACCCAGGCAGAACTAATTTACCTTTCATATCAATTTTTTCTTTGACATTTATTTTTTGAATCTCCTTATCTTTTCCAAGAAAAGATATTTTTCCATCTTTTATCCCCACTGCTTCATAAATGGAATTATTCTTATCCATTGAATGAAATTCTCCATTATACAATAACGTGTCTATAATCATTTTATACCCTCCTTAAATTTCAATATTTTAATTAAAAGCAATTTTTATGCCAATAATTCTATTAATCTAATTTTATCTAAAATATATAATCTTTATCTTTTTATTTTTTTTATTCATTAAAGAAATTATATAAAATTTTACTTTTTTGTAAAAAATATTTTACAAAACTATTTTAAATATGTTAAAGTAACTCAAGGAGGGGAATAAAATGCTTGAAAACTATATTGAATTAATAAAAATGATAGATAATTCTTTTGATGGAATAATGGTTGTAGATGAAAATTTGATAATAAAATATTGTAAATATTTTTCTGCCTCTGGTTTGGGAAGTGTTGATGTAAAAACAGCTATTGGAAAAACTCCCTTTGATATTTTTGCTAATATTACAGAAGAAACTTCTACTTTCTACAGAGCAGTAAAATATGGGGAAACTTGTCTTAATAATACTCAAGTAATTCTTTACAGTAACGGAAAAAAAGAACCAATAGTTGACAGTACAATTCCCATCATTGTAAATGGTAAAATTATAGGAGCTGTAAATACAGTACGATTTGTCAGCAACTTTAAAAAGAATAACTTTACAAATCATTCAAATATAATAGCACCATGCTTTAATGATCTTTATGCAATTGATGATATAATAGGCACTTCTGATGAAATACTTTCTTTGAAAAATAAGATTGCTAAAGTTTCAAAAACAGATTCAAATGTATTTATTTATGGAGAAACTGGAACAGGAAAAGAGATGGTAGCTCAGTCTATTCATAGCAACAGTGATAGAAAGAATAAAATATTTATTTCACAAAATTGTGCTGCTATTCCTGATAATCTTTTGGAAAGTATTCTCTTTGGAACTACAAAGGGAAGCTATACAGATGCAATTAATAGACCTGGCATTTTTGAAATGGCACATGGTGGAACAATTTTCCTTGATGAAATAAATTCTATGAACCTCAATATGCAGGCAAAGCTTTTGAGAATAATAGAAGATAAAAAAATAACAAGAATAGGTGGAGTAGAAACAAAAGAGGTTGATGTCCGTATTATTGCTGCTATTAATGAAGCTCCTGAAATTTGTCTAGCTGAAAAGAGAATTCGTCCAGATCTTTTTTATAGATTATCCAGTGTACAGATAAAAACACCTTCATTAGCTGAAAGAAATGAAGATATTAAAAATCTTGCTCAATTTTTTATTGAGTTTTATAATAAAAAAATGAATAAAGATATTAAAAATATTTCAAAAGATGTCTTAAAAATTTTCTATAACTATACATGGCCTGGAAATGTAAGAGAGCTAAAAAATGTTATTGAAACTGCATTTAATTTTTCTATTTCTAAAACTGTTGAACTTGATGATATCCCAGAATATATAAAAAATCAAAAAAAAGAAAACGATCTTTTTAAAAGTTATCATTCTAATAATGAACTTTTATATGAAAATTCTTCTCTCAGTACAGCACTTGAAAGCTTTGAAAAAAATTATATATTGAAAGCTTCAAAAAATACTCTATCTTTTTCAAAATTGGCAGATACTCTCAAAATATCAAAACAGCTCCTAAATCATAAAATTAAGAAATATGATTTAAGAAAATATATTAATTATTAATAATCAAAAGAGGATAACTTCTAGGAACTTAGTTAAGCCTTTTAATTATCCTCTTTGTTTTAATCAATATATCATTAAAAATTAGATTTATATCCAATTTATAATAGGACTTATTTGTATCATACTAAAAATAGATATTATATAGTTTTAAAAGCCTACATTTATTTTATATTTACATCCTTTAAAGATTTTTTAAACAAAATAAAAAATCAAAAAAGAAAAAGGCTGAACTTTATATGTCCAGCCTGTGAGAAACTATTTTTCAATTCTTGTATAAGGAATTAAAGCAATGTTTCTAGCTCTTTTGATAGCTTTAGCTATTCTTCTTTGTAACTTAGCATTAGCACCAGTTACTCTAGAAGGATTGATTTTTCCTTTATCAGATACAAATCTTTTTAAAAGGTCTACATTTTTATAATCAATTTCTTCAGCTTTAACTCTTAATTTAGCTCTTCTTCTTCTGAATTCTGCCATTTTTATAACCTCCTCTTGATTTTACTAAATTCTAAAATAATTAGTCTTGCTTAACAATGATGTATCTCATTACTTCTTCAGTAATGTTAAGCTTTCCTTCAACTGCTGATAATTGAGTTCCATCAATATCAAAAGTTGCTAGTATATAGAATCCAGTTTTTTTCTTATCAATAGGATAAGCTAATTTTTTTTCTCCCCATTTTTCACTTTTAGCTACTGTAGCTCCAGCTGCAGTTAAAATTCCTGTTACTTTTTCAACTACTGCGTCTCTACCCTCTTCTAAAATTGTTGGGTTGATAATGTACATAATTTCATATTTTTTCATTTTTTAACCTCCTCCCTATGGTTTTAGCCCAAAACACATTGATTTTGAGCAGGGCACTAAATACTATATCATCTTTTAATGATTTTTTCAAGTATTTATTTGCTACTTTTTAGAACTTCTTATCCAAGGTGGAAGATCAAGTTCAGATCTTTTTACATCTGCTTCTTCAGGAGTAACAACTGTTACAGGTTTTTTAGCATCTACATTAATAAATGGTTCACTTTTCTCCTGTTCATTTACAAAATTATTAGCTATTATAGTGACTTGTACTCTATCTCCAACTTCTGGATCAATAACAAGTCCAAACATTACATCATCAGCAGTTTTTCCAGCTGCATCTCTAATCATGTCAGAAATAGTCTGAGCTTCCATAAGAGTTATATCTGGTGCTCCAGTTATATTAATAAGTATTTTGCTTGCTCCAAGTATAGATTTTTCAAGTAATGGAGACAATAAAGCTTTTTCAGTAGCTTTTACAGCTCTGTTTTCTCCTTCTCCTTCTCCAAACCCAAGTACAGCTACACCAGAATTCATCATTGTTGCTTTAATATCAGCAAAGTCCAGATTAATAAGTCCATTACCAATCATAAGATCTGCAACTCCTCTAATACCTATTTTTAAAATATTGTTTGCTTCTTTGAATGCATTTTGTAAAGTTATTGTTTTATCTGGTAATTCAAAAAGTTTGTCATTTGGTATTATTACTAAAGCATCTACAGCTTTTTTTAGGTTTTCAACCCCTATGTCAGCATTGTTTTTTCTTTTCTTTCCTTCAAATGAGAATGGTCTTGTTACAACAGCTACAGTTAATACCCCAAGTTCTTTTGCTACTTTAGCAATTACTGGTGCAGCTCCTGTTCCAGTTCCTCCTCCCATTCCTGCTGTTATAAAAAGCATATCTGTTTCTTCTAAAAGATTTTTGATTTTTTCTACATCTTCTTCAGCTGCCTGTCTTCCTATTTCAGGGTCAGCTCCAGCTCCAAGTCCTCTTGTTAATTTTTCTCCAAGTTGGATTCTTATGTCAGCCAAAGATTTATTTAAATCTTGGGCATCTGTGTTAGCAGCAATATATTCTACGCCTCCTACTCCAGATTCAATCATATCATTGATTGCATTTCCTCCAGCTCCTCCAGCTCCTAATACTTTTATCTTAACTAAATCTTGATCTATCAACATAAATACCCCCTTCTATCATTTCCTTCTGAATTTAAATAAAATTAGAAAACCAATTCTTTATACTGCTGAATGCTCCACTTTTCTTTCTGCTGTTATTTTTATCATTTTCTAGTAATTTATCCAAGTCGTCCTCTTCAGTCTCTTCAGTTATAATTTTTGAAGGATCTTCAGATTCATTCTGCTGTGAATAGAAACCTGACTGCATTTTATTATATTCCTCTTCCATTATTTCACTAAAGATTCCTATAACTGTAGCCATGCTGGCATCTACATCTTCCAGTCCTCGAAAAGCATGAGGAAGTACTTTTCTCACAACATATCCTGTTTTTTTATTTATTTTTTCAAGAAGTCCATCAATAACAATAGCTCCTCCTGTTAATACCAAACCTTTTCCAAGATATCCATTAAATCCAGATTCTTCAATAGTTTGAGTAATAAAACTAATTATGTCTTCTGTTCTTGCATCTATTATATTTTTTATATCTGCTACTGACACTTTTTTAGTATCACCACAGAATATATGTTCTTCATGTATATCTTTATTTTTTAATTTTGACAATATTTCAAAAGCTTCCTGTTTAGATATCTGAAACAAATAACTTATATCATTTACATAGTGCATTCCACCTAAAGGAAGTGATTTTGAATAGATAAGTTTATCATTCTTAAATAGAATTATATCTGTTGAACCTTCACCAATATCGATTAAGGCAACTCCCATTCTTCTATCTTCATCATCAAGAGAGGCTTTAGCAGATGCATAGGCATTCAGAAGAACTTGTTCTGCTTCCAGCCCTATTCTGTTTACTACTTCTACCAATTTTTCTGCTTCTGCTTCATCTATGTATATCAGATGAACATCCCCTTGCATTTCTTTTCCAGTGACACCTATTGGATTTTTAATTATTCCTGAATTATTTACTCTTATATTATATATTTCTCTCTTTAATATTCTTTCTTTTCCAGTAAGAAGTTCATGTTCAGCCATTCTAATCAATGTATCTACTTCTTTTTCTCCAATTTCTTTTTCATCAAAGGAATATCTTACATTAGTGGTCCTTGATTTGATAGCTTCTCCACTTATTCCTATTGATATTTTTTCAATAGGGATATCAGTCTGTTCTCTTAATTGTCCCAGTGCATAAGCCAGGCAATGACTCAATTCTTCTGGGTTTTCTACAACTGACTTTTTCATTCCACGACTTGGAACTTCTACATATCCCAATATTTTTAAATTTTCACCATCAGCAGATAATTCTCCAGTGACAGCTTTTATTTTCATATTTCCCATATCTACTGCTGTTTTTATTATACTATCTCTATTATCTGTCATCGCTTTTATCCCCCAAACTTTTTACTATAAAGTCATTAAATCTCAAATCTATATATTCTACTTTTTTGCTTTTGACCAGTTCCGAATACAAAGTTTCTACAACTTTATATTTTTCTCTTTTTATCTCTTCATTGGTTTTTATTATTGTACCATCTACAAGGATTATTTCAATGCAATTTTTATCTTTTATGTAAATTTGAGACACTAATTCTTTCAATAGATAATCATCCATCAAGACTAAAACATTAAGCAGACTTTTTATCTCTCCTTTTTCTTTTACTGAAATAAGAGGAATATCCTTTTTTTCTTTTTCATTAAAAGTACCAAATACTACTCCTTCTGAATCTACTAAATATATTTTATCTTTAATCTGGGCATAGTAAAATAGCTCCTTTTCCTCTATTTTTATAGTAAGCTCTCCCAATGTATTATTTTCTACACTGGCACTTTTTACTCTGACATCTTTTTTCAACTCATCTTCTATACTCTTAAAATCTAAGTCCCATATGTTCTTATTATATGTTGTTTTTCCTAGTTCTGTCAATTCCCTTAATAATAATTTTGGTTCACCCTTTATATTAACCCTCTCTATCTTAAAAAAATCTAACTTTAAGAATTTTGAAGGAATAGAGAAAATTAAAAAGCTTATTCCTAATATTGTGAAAAGTCTTATTATAAATTTCAAAAAAATCTCCTCACTTTTAGACTTGATCTATCTTTTAAACGTTTCTACCATTATCTTTACAATATCATCATAAGTATATCCTTTTAAAGTTGCTAGATCTGGGATAAGACTTGTTTTTGTCATTCCAGGAAGTGTATTTACTTCAAGAAAATATACCTTATCATCTTTAAGAATAAAGTCACTTCTTGATATTCCTGCAAGTCCAAGTATATTATGTACCTTCACAGCACTTTCAAGAGCTTCATCATATGCTTTTTTATCTATTTTAGCAGGATACTCATGTACTGAGCCTCCTTCAGCATATTTTGATTCATAGTCATAAAACTTATTTTTAGGAATTATTCTAAGTACTCCAATTCCCTCTCCATTGATAACTCCTACTGTAAGTTCCTCTCCTGTTATCATTTCTTCTATGACAATTTTTTTTCCACTAAGTTCTCTTACAGCTTTTTCTGCCTCTTCTTTGTTATAACAAAAAAATATCCCTACACTTGAACCTTCTAAAGCTGGTTTAATTACGACTGGGTATGAATCTATATAAGATACTTTCTCATAGTTTTTGGCAATTCTTACTCCTGCGCTTTCAGCAAGTTTCTTAGTAATAACTTTGTCCATAGCTATTCCACTTGCCTCTGCCCCTGATCCAGTATATGGTTTTCCAAGCATATCAAGAAGTCCTTGTACTCTTCCATCTTCTCCAAATCCTCCATGAAATGCAAGATATGCAAAATCATATTTATTTTCAATAAAAGCTGAAACAAGATTTTCTTTTGTAACATCAATTCCATATGCATCATAACCTTGTTTTAAAAGACTTTCTAAAATTTCTTTTCCACTATTTAAAGAAACTTCTCTTTCAGAAGAAATTCCTCCCATAAATACAGCTATTTTCAAAACTATTCCCCCTATTTATCCAAATTTTTTATAATTATTATTTCTTCTTCAAGGTTTATTCCATATTTTTCACTTATGGTCCTTTTTACCAGCTTTAATATTTCGGAAATATCTTTGAATGTAGCAGTACCTCTATTAACTATAAAATTAGGATGTTTTTCTGATATCTGAGCTCCACCTATGACAGTTCCTTTCAATCCAGCTTCTGATATAAGTCTTGCTGAAAAATCTCCAGCTGGATTTTTAAAAGTACTCCCAAGGTTGGGAAGATTCAGAGGCTGTTTTCTCTCTCTCAAAGCCTGTATTTCTATCACTTTCCCAAGATCAAAACCATCTTTGAACCTAAATACAGCATTTATTATTATCCATTTCCTGCTTTGTATTTCTGTTCTTCTGTATGAAAAATCTAAATCTTCTTTTTTTATTCTTCTTATTTCATGATTTTCATCAAATACTTCTATTTCACTTATACAGTCGAATATTTCACTTCCATAGGCTCCGCCATTCATGTAGACAAGTCCTCCTACACTTCCTGGGATTCCAGCAAGATTCTCAAGCCCACTGTAATTATTTTTATTCATATAAGCAATAAGCTTATTGAAATCAAGTCCAGCTTCTACTTCCACCAAACCTCTTTCCAATTCTCTTATATTATCAAATTCTTTTAAAGAGACAAAAGTTATATCTAAATTTCCCTCATCTATCAATGTATTAGTTCCATTTCCAATAAGAAAAATATTACTGTTATTTTCAAATATCTCTTTAAGTTCATTTTTATCTTCTACTGTTATAAATCTTTTAGCTATCCCTCCAACTTTCATGTTAGAGTGCAGCTTCATTTCATGATTTTCAAGTATCTTCATTATCTATTTTTCCCTTCTAATTTGTCAGCTATTCTGTGAGCTACTTTAGAGATATCCCCTGCTCCCATAAACATGAATACCTCATGTCCTTGACAGTTTAAAACTCTTTCATCTATTTTTTCACTATTTTTTTCAATTGCTACTTTCTTATTTTTAAGAACATTTCCAAGATCTTCTACAGTTACTCCAAATTCATCTTTTTCTCCTGCACTATATATAGGAAGAATCAATACTTCTTCAGCGCCTTCAAAGGCATCTGTAAAATTTTGAAGAAGAAACTTCACTCTGCTGTAACGATGAGGTTGAAATATTATAGTGAGTTTTTCATGTTCTATAGACTTTGCCCCTTGAAGAGTTGCCTTAATTTCAGTTGGATGATGTGCATAGTCATCTATTATTTTTATCCCTTTGTCTTCATTGCAATAAAGGATGTCATATCTTCTTTTTGATCCCTTGAAATTTTCTAAAGCTTCTTTAAAAAATTTCTCATCTACTCCAAATTTTTTAGCATAATAGATAACTGGGAGAGAATTAAGAATATTATGAAATCCAGGAATAGATATAGTATATCTCCCTGTATCTTCTCCTTTTATTGCTACATTATAACTTGTTTTTCCATTTTTTACTTGAATATCATAAGCAAATATATCTGCTCCTTCATCAATTATACTGTATGTTACTATCTTTTCTTTTTCTTTTTTTTCAACTAGTTTTCTTAAATTTTCACAGTCTATACAAACTGCTACTTCATTCTTAGTTTGGTCTATAAATTGAGAAAAAGACTTATTTATATTTGCAAGGCATCCATGAGTATCTAGATGATCTTCCTCTACATTAGTTATCACAGCATATGATGGATTCATATATAAAAAAGAATTGTCACTTTCATCAGCTTCAGCTACAAAATATTCTGACTTCCCAGCTCTTGCATTTGATCCTATCTCTGGAAGTATTCCACCTACTACAATTGTGGGATCAAGATTAAGCATAACAGATGACATCATAGAGCTTGTAGTAGTTTTTCCATGTGTTCCTGCTACTGCAATTCCAGTTTCATTATTTAGAAGCATAGCTAAAAGCTCTCCTCTTTTTACTATTTTTATTCCATTCTCTAGTGCATATTTATATTCAGGATTATCATGTTTTATAGCACTTGAAGCTATTACCATATCACATCCCTTTACCTGTTCTCCTTCATGAGTGTTATAAACAGTTATCCCCATGTTCTCTAATTCTTCTGTGACATATCCTCTGTTCAGATCAGCACCATTTACCTCATAGCCTTTTGTTTTCATTATTTTAGCTAGTCCGCTCATCCCTATACCATTTATACCAATAAAGTAAATCTTTTTCATCAACTAATTCCTCCAAATATCTAAATCATTTATAATTTTTTCCACAGCGTTGGATTTTTTCAAAGATCTTATCCTC
Organism: Fusobacterium sp.; assembly: GCF_032477075.1. Taxonomy (NCBI): domain Bacteria; kingdom Fusobacteriati; phylum Fusobacteriota; class Fusobacteriia; order Fusobacteriales; family Fusobacteriaceae; genus Fusobacterium; species Fusobacterium sp. The sequence goes on from NZ_JAWDXO010000036.1 coordinate 25,103, forward strand.
ACTCTCATAGACTTCAATGCTTCTTCATTTTTTACTAACTCAAGAGCCTTTTCAATTGCACTGTCTGCTTCTGTATTAGTGTATACAAGGGCAGAATTATTTTCTTCTAATATCTTCGCATTGTCATACTGTCCAACTTTTAAAGAATTATATGGAATAATAATTGATGGTTTCTCTAGTTCTATTATTTCAGAAATTGTTAAAGCACCTGCACGACATATTATCAAATCAGCAGCAGCCATAATATTTATCATATTATTAAAATATGGTTTTACTGTATCAGACATCTTTGTTTTCACTATTCTTTTTCCAATATCTTCAAAGTTATTCTCACCAGTTGCCCAATAAACTCTCAGCTTTTTATCTTCAAGAAACTTATCCCAGTTCTTTATCACTGCCTCATTTATATCTTTTGCCCCCAAACTTCCACCTGTTATAAGAATGACTTTCTCATCCTCTTCCAGTTTCAGTCTTTCTCTTTCTTCATTTTCATTTACATAGTTGATTTCTTCCCTCAGAGGATTTCCTGTTACATCAAATCTTTTCTGATATTTTAAGGGGATATCATCATATGTTTTATCAAATGCTAAAAATGTTTTTTCTGCAAATTTATACAACATTTTATTTGTCCAGCCTAGATTGGCATTCTGCTCTTGAAGATAAACTTTTTTTCTCAAAAGTATCCCTCCAATTATAACAGGAACAGAAATATAATTTCCAAATCCTATTATTGCATCTGGTTTTTCTTTTGCAACTATTCTTATCCCTTGCCAGACTCCTTTTATATACTTAAATATACTTTTTATATTTTTAGGAGGCTTTATATCTAAACCAATGAATCTAAATCCTGCCTCAGGAACTATATCTTTTTCCATTCTTATACTAGTTCCCACAAAAAGAACATCTATATTTTTTAATTTAAGACCTTCAGCTACAGCCATAGCAGGATAAATATGTCCCCCTGTTCCCCCAGTCGTTAAAATAATTTTTTTCAAATTTCTCACCTACCAAAGATTTCTCTTACTAATTCCTTAAATACTTCCCCTCTATGCTCGTAGCTGTTAAACTGATCAAAACTGGAAGTTGCTGGAGAAAGAAGTACAACCTGAGGTTCCTCAGAGGTAAATCTCTCCTTCATATTTAAAAGACAGCTTTTCAAATCTCTAAGCAGAAATACTCTGCTGCTGTCATATCCTTTTTCTAAAAGTATTCTGTTAATCTCATCTGCAGTTTCTCCTATAAGGTATACTTCCTTTGCATGAATCTTTATCAGTTCTGCTAAAGGAGACCAGTCAAGCTTCTTATCAAATCCACCGCAAATAAGAATACACTGATCAAAAGCTTCTACTGCAAATTTTGTTGAATCAATATTTGTTCCTTTAGAATCATTTATAAATTTTACTTTTCCATAATTGAAAAAGTCTTCCATTCTATGTTCAATAGTTTTTGTATTATATAAAAACTCTCTAATTTTCTCATTTTGTATTCCTACTATTTTAGCAGCTGCTACAATAAAAAGTACATTTTCAAGATTATGTTTTCCTTTCAATGAAAGTTTTGCACATTCTAAAATTTTTCCATCTTTTCCATAGAGTTTTCCATCTTTTACCCAAAAATCACACTCTTTATTAATATTTTGAGATATTTTTATCTTTCTTCCAAATATAAAATTCTCTCTTTCTACTACTTCTTTTGAGTCAAGATTAAAGATAAAATAGTCATTTTCATTTTGATTTTTCCCTATATTAAATTTTGTTTTGTAGTAATCATTTGTATCCTTATATCTAGAAAGATGATCAGGAGTAAGATTTATAACCATAGTTATCCACGGTTTGAAATCAAGAAGATTTTCAAGTTGGTATGAACTTAATTCTAAAACAATATAATCCAAGTCTTTATGTTTCAATAGCAGCTCTGCATATGAAACTCCTATATTTCCAGCATACTCAGCTTTATATCCAGCATATTGAAGAAGTTCTGTAATTTTAGTCGTAGTTGTAGTTTTTCCGTTTGTTCCTGTTACAGCAATTATTTTACTTTTTATTTCATATTGTAACATATATTCATAACTTAATTCAATTTCATCTATTAATTTTATTTTTTTTTCTTTAGCTTTCATAACAATTTCGTTATATGGCACTCCTGGACTTTTAACAAAAATTTCAATTTCATCTAAATACTCCATACCTTCTTTAGAGGATATTCCTTTTTTATCATCAACAAGTATTACTTCATATCCCATATTTTTTAACAGATGTTCAGCTCCAAGACCACTTATACCAGCTCCAAATACCATTGCTTTTTTCATGACATTTCCCTTCCTTTTTTTCTGTTTCCTATATAGACGGAAAACCACGGGAGTTCCGTGGTTCCTTTATTAGAGAATTCCTCTTAATCTTATTATTCCCAATGCTACCATTCCAAATATTAAAGTTGTTATCCAGAACCTCATTGTCACCTTTGTTTCAGCCAAACCACTAAGCTCAAAGTGATGATGAATAGGTGCCATTTTGAATATTCTTTTTCCTCTCAACTTAAAAGATCCTACTTGAAGTATAACTGAAAGAGCCTCCATCACAAATACTGCTCCAATTATTGGGAGAATAAGTTCCTGCTTCAAAAGAATAGCAACCACTCCCAGTACTCCTCCTAGTGTAAGAGAACCTGTATCTCCCATGAATATTTGAGCTGGATAGAAATTATACCATAAAAATCCAAGCCCTGAACCACTGATAGTTGCTAGAAATACAGACATCTCTCCTGAACCTGATATATAAAAAAGTTTTAAGTGTTCACTCATATTTACATTTCCTGTAAAATAAGAAATTGCTCCTAATATAGTAGAACATATTATCATTGGCATTATAGCCAGTCCATCCAAACCATCTGTTATATTTACAGCATTAGATGTACCCATAAGAATTATAAGTATAAAAATCAGCATGCCTATACTTCCTATATAGAACATACTTCCAGAAATCAAAGGATTAATTATTGAAAGATCAAAGACTCTATCCCCTGTTAACCCTATCTGAGTTACAAAAAGCCATACTAAAACAGCTATCATAGCCTGCCCTAAAAGCTTTTTCTTTCCAGAAAGTCCCTTTTTATTCACAGTAAATTTTTTATAATCATCAATAAATCCAATAGATGCAAAACCCATCATAGCTACAAGAAGTACATCAATAAATGGATTAGTTATATCAGAAACCAAAAGATTTGTTACCAGCATCACTATAACTATAAGAACTCCTCCCATTGTAGGTGTTCCTTTTTTAGAAAGATGTGAGACAGGACCATCATCTCTGATTTTTTCACCAAATTTTTTAACTTTCAGATAGTTTATGAATGGTTTTCCTAATATCAAAACTAAAACAAAAGATAATGTAAAGCTTATAAACCCTCTCAAATACATAGACTTTAAAAAAGCAAGACTTTCAAAGTACTCTCCTAATATATATAACATTCTATTATTAATCTCCTCATTATATTTTTTCTAAATTTTTTATTTATCTAAAATTACTCTATTATCTCTTCAAGTTTCATTCCACGAGACCCTTTTAATAAAACAGAAGTTTTTTTCTGCTCTTTTAAGATAAGTTTTTTTATCTCTTCCTTTTCTGTAAAATGAAATATTCTTTCTTTATTTTCATGTACAATTTCCAAAGCTTTTCTCATTCTTTCTCCATATAAATATACCTTATCTGTATGAACATTTAAAGCTTTTTCTATGATATTTTTATGATACTCTATTTCTTTTTCTCCAAGTTCCAGCATATCTCCCAGAACAATTATTTTCAAAGTATCATTGTACAGCTTATCAAAAGTTTCAAGTGAGAAGTTTACTGATATAGGGCTGGCATTATATGCATCATTTATATATAAAATATTTTCTTTTTCTATTTTTTGAAACCTCATTGGAGTAAGTTCAAGATTTTTTAATCCATCCTTTATTTTTTCATAAGGTACTTTCAGTTTTTTCCCTATTACTACAGCTATAGCTGCATTTATACAGTTATGCTTTCCATTTAGAGCTATATCATACTTATCTTTATCTAATTTAAATGAAAGTCCCTCATCACTGTCATTAAAATCCTTAATTTGATAATTATTATTATTTTCATATCCAACTTTTATTCCATCTAATATTTTTAGAAATGGATCATCACCAAAAATAATAAGATTTTCTTTTGTAATATATTTTACCAATTCAGTTTTTGCTTTAAATACATTTTCTCTGGTTTTTAAAAATTCTAAATGAGAGTCTCCAATATTGGTTATAATACCAATATCAGGCTGAGCTATATCAGATAATAATTCTATCTCTCCAAAGCCACTCATACCTAATTCAAGAACTGCCACTTCATATTTATTATCCAGCTGTAAAATTGTAAATGGAACTCCTATATGGTTATTGAGATTTCCCATAGTTTTAGCTGTCACAAATTCTTGTGACAGTATGGAATATATAATATCCTTAGTAGTAGTCTTCCCATTACTTCCTGTTATAGCAATAATTTTTATGTTAAGAGCTTTCCTATATTTTTTAGCCAGTTCCTGCATACACTTTATAGTGTTATCCACCTTAATTACTCTTTTATCATTTCCTTTATAATTATCAGCTATTACTAAAGCTGCACCTTTATCAAGTACATCATCTACATAGCTGTTTCCATTATTTATAGCAAAAAACAAATCCCCTTTTTGAACTTTTCTACTGTCCATAACAACATGAGCTATTTCATTTTTTCCAACTACACTCTTTATTCCAAATATTTCATCCAGAATATTAAAAAGTATTTTCATTTTATCATTCCTTTTCCTTTTAAATACCTTTATTTTATCATTAAAAACTTTTGTATACAAGAATTTTCATAATTATTTCAAACTTAATGCAAAATCATAGAGAGAATCAAAAATATCTATTTTTCTATCTCCAATTTTTTCCAGTGTCTCCATTCCATGTCCTGTTTTTACAAGGATAGGAGTAAGGCCAGCTCTGCTTCCTGCATCTATATCTGCAATAGTATCTCCCACCATAAAAGAAACTCTTCTATCAATATCAAATTCTTTTATTGCTGCTTCCAACATTCCTGTGTTTGGTTTTCTGCATATACAATCAATTTTATATTTTCCTACGCCATTTTCTGGATGATGAGGGCAGTAATAGAATTTCTCTATTATAACTCCCTGTTTTTCCAATTCTTTTTTTATATATTCATTTAATTTCTCAAGATCTTTCTCTGTATAATACCCTCTTGCTATTCCTGACTGGTTAGTTACAACTGCCATAGTGTATCCTAAAGAGGAAAATATTTTCAAAGCTTCCACTACATTTTTCTCAAATTCAAAATCTTCTATTTTATGAAGGTAATCTTTTTCAACGTTTATAGTTCCATCTCTATCCAATAAAATTGCTTTCTTCATTTATAACTTCCTTTATTTCTTTATATTTTTTCGGAGTATATTTTCTGAATGTTTTATTCTCTCTTTCAGTAAAAAACAACCACTTAAAATGATACATTATATTTTATTGTTTGTACATAATTTTTTTCAAAAAATAAAAAAAGCTTGGCAAGTACCTATCCTCCCGGGAGGCTTCCCTCCAAGTACTTTCAGCGTTTACGGGCTTAACTTCTGGGTTCGGTATGGGACCAGGTGT